>CALEYA010000160.1 GCA_937926215.1 uncultured Croceitalea sp.
AGAGAATGAGGCTTACAATTACAAAAGCGGAAATCAGTAAAATGATATTCGACGTCCTTTGTTTGGGATTGAATTTCATTAGTGTTCAAAATTGTATTTAAAGATAACGGAAAAAGTTGCGATTTGTTGAAAAGGCGTTGATAAACAAATTTTAAATGGCACTTGTTTTGCGTATTTTTGGAGCTTCATAAAAAGTCGCACAAATGGAAGTCCAAGGAAAAATAAAGCAAATAGAAGAAACCAAAACCTACGGGAACAACGGTTTTAGAAAACGTGAGGTAGTGGTCACTACGGAAGAGCAATATCCGCAGCATATTTTGGTGGAGTTTGTGCAGGACAAATGTGATTTATTGAACAGTTATGCAGCCGGTCAAATGGTAAAGATCAGCATTAACCTTAGAGGTAGGGAATGGGTAAACCCGCAAGGGGAGACCAAATACTTCAACTCCATCCAAGGGTGGCGTATAGAGAACCTACAGCAAGAAAGTGCGCCGGAAGGGATGCCACCGGTACCGCCAATGGAAGCTTTTGAGCCAGCGCAGGATGTCAATGACGAGGAGCATGACGACTTGCCTTTTTAAGGACAACTCTTTTCTTTAGTGCATATTTGTAGGTTTTGATACAGACCGTCCAGGTGTGGCATTACCATTTAAATTTTGCTACATTTAGCAGATGTCCTTTACCAAATTTGTAGAAACTTTTTTTAGACGGTTCCTTCCAACACCATTCACTATTGCCGTACTGTTGACCATAGTGACCATGGTCTTGGCATTGTGCTTTACGACTTCCCCAACGGGGGACAACCATTTTTTTTCGATACTCTCTTATTGGGAGCAGGGCATTTGGAACAATGGTCTATTGGTCTTTGCCTATCAAATGATGCTCATTTTAGTATTGGGCCATGTATTGGTACTGAGCAAACCCATGGAACGCCTCATTTTACAAATTACAAGATATGTGACCAATACTTCCAATGCTGCCGTATTGGTGGCCGTTCCTACCATGTTGGTGGCTTTTTTTAATTGGGGGTTGGGATTGATTTTTGGGGCCTTGTTGGCTCGCAAAGTGGGAGAATATGCCCAAGCGAACGGCATAAAAATCAACTACCCTTTAATTGGTGCTTGTGGCTATGTAGGCCTTATGGCATGGCATGGTGGTCTTAGCGGTTCTGCACCGCTTAAGGTTGCGGAAAACGGACATTTAAAAGAGTTGCTGGCTAACAATGCGAACGGGCATTGGGCGGCGATGTTGCCGGATAGTATCTCCACTTCCTTAACTGTTTTTAGTACGGCCAACCTTTTAATTTTTCTAGTCGTTCTCATTGTTGTTGGGGTGATGGCTTTCTTTTTGGGAAAACAAGGGGAAGGTAAATTGGTACAGATGGAAAAGTACGCCTTTAGTACGGTGGATTTAGGGACTCCAAAGGGTGCCGAAAAACTGGACCGTTCGCCATGGGTATCCACATTTTTTGGAGTACTCCTTTTAGCCGCTTTTTTTGTCCAATACCTACCCTCCTTAAAGCAGCTGAATATTACCCCAAACATGCTCAATCTGTTTATGTTGGGCCTTGCCATACTATTGCATGGCAGTTTTAAAAGGTTTTTAAGTGCCGTGGAAGCGGCAATAGGGGACGTTGCGGGTATCCTAATCCAGTTTCCACTGTATTTTGGAATCATGGGAATTATGGGAAGCAGCGGAATGATCAACGGTATCTCAGACTTTTTTGTATCCATCAGTACGGAAACGACTCTCCCTATTTTTACTTTTTTTAGCGCAGGTCTGGTCAATATTTTTGTCCCTAGTGGTGGGGGGCAGTGGGCGGTGCAAGGACCTTTGGTAGTGCAGTCCGCCCTGCAGCTTAACGTGCCATTGAACAAAATCATTATGGCCTTGGCCTATGGTGACCAAATTACCAATATGCTACAACCGTTTTGGGCGCTTCCGTTGCTGGGCATCACCAAACTAAAGGCAAAGGAGATTTTGCCGTATACCCTTATTTTTATGTTGGCGGGTAGCGTAATTTATATCATAGGGTTACTGCTCTTTTAGCTTATTTTTCTTATCTTAATATCAATAGACCTTTGCAAAATTTGAAGTATGTGGGAAGTTCGACACCCGAGAAAATTTTAACCCGAAGTAACCTATTGGTTATGAAGACTTAAAATTTTGGAGTAGGAAGAAATTTTCCATGATTTGAATAGCGAAATATTTTTCATGCTTTTATGCAAAGGTCTCATAAAATTGCTGTTATGGAATTCAAAGGCAAAGGATTTCCTTTGCACTTTTTAGGGGACCGTTTGGAATTTCCATCTGTGGAACAAGCCAACGAGGAAGGATTGCTGGCGGTTGGCGGTGACCTTTCTGCGGAACGTTTGCTGTTGGCGTATCAAAGCGGCATTTTTCCGTGGTTCAATGAAGATGCCCTAATTCTTTGGTGGTCCCCGGACCCGCGGATGGTATTGTTTCCGGAAAAGCTTAAAATCTCCAAGAGCATGAGAAAAATATTGGGGTCCAAAGCTTTTAGATTGACCAAAAACCAATGCTTTGAGCAGGTTATTGACCATTGTGCTTCACTGCCCAGAAAAGATCAGGAAGGCACCTGGATTACCCCCAAAATGAAACAAGCTTATGTGGCCTTACACGAAAAAGGCTTTGCAAAGTCTTATGAGGTTTGGCAGGATAACGATTTGGTAGGGGGTTTGTACGGGATAGATTTGGGCCATGTTTTTTGCGGGGAAAGTATGTTCAGCACCGTTTCCAATGCTTCTAAATTTGCCTTTATCCATATGGTAAAAGAGTGCGAACAGCACAAGTATCATCTTATTGATTGCCAAATCCATACCAAGCATCTGGAAAGTTTGGGTGCGGAGGAAATACCTAGGGACGCTTTTATGCAACTGCTAGAGGGAAAGGTTGATCGAACTTAAAAGGAATAGGATGTGTTCCAGTTGTTGCCCATAATCTTCCAATCGGTATTCTGTTCCTAGTTGCACTTTGGTTTTGTTGCTGAGTTTCCATCCCAAATAAAATGTAAAGCGGGTATCATGTTGCGGTTTTTGTTGTTGGGCCACACTTAAGAGTTGCTCCACGTTTCCAACAAAATAAGGTTCCCCCACATCCAATTGTTCCCCTTGCAACGGAAAATCCAGGCTAAAGCGATATCGAAAGCGATGTGTTGTCCTTAGGCTGGTGATACGCTGTTGCGCCCTAAATCGATGGCCGTAGCGCACAACAAAAGGCTGGTGCCTTAGGTTGTATTGCTGGGTAAACCTAAGTTCATTGGCCCCACCGTCAAAAACTTCGCGGATCCTATATAAAACACCCAGGGCAATACTTTGGTTTTCCTTTATTTTTAGGTTGGAAAAATGTCCAATATCCAGTTGGCGTACCTTCAACTGAAAATCTTCGTCATCAAAAATGAAATTCCGGTTCTGAAACGAAAAATTATGGGAATAGGTTTTGGTCACTTTATAGTTGACCGCGGCAGAAGATTGCCAAAAGGAGGTCAGATTTTCTTGTGCTACGGTAGCAACGCAACCCATCCACAGCAGAAAAAACAGGACCGTTAGGGGCTTGCTATTCGTAAAGCACATGGTCGTAATTGGAATTCACGGATTTTCTGGTGGTAAGGTGTTCCCCCTTGGCATTAAAAGTCACT
The DNA here is from genome assembly GCA_937926215.1 of uncultured Croceitalea sp. Taxonomy (GTDB): domain Bacteria; phylum Bacteroidota; class Bacteroidia; order Flavobacteriales; family Flavobacteriaceae; genus Croceitalea. The sequence continues at coordinate 3,659 of CALEYA010000160.1, forward strand.
TCGTATGTTCCATATCCCGTGGTATCTTTTGTGGCAATAATGAGTTCATAATTGATGTCCGTCGTCATTAGGTTTTGGAAGGCCTTTTTTAAAAGGACTTCTTGCGCCTCCCCCTCCAAAACATATTGTTGCTGTATTTTTTTAATACGATGTTTTCCATGGACACGGTTGAGGTAGTTTTCAATCGCATCAAAAACATCATCAGGGATATCGTTGGGTTTGATGATGAATTCCACATCTTCCAAGCGGCCTTCGGTATCAAATTCAACGCTGTAATGCAGTTTGTCTTTTTTGAACTTGATTTCGTAGGAAGCCTTTTTTCCATCGATTTCCTTATAAAACCGCAGCCTCTTTACATCCTTTAGATAACTGTCCATAAGGTTAATGGCAGTAGCGGGAAATTCTGCTTTTGCAATACGGTACTCCCGTTCTTGTTTGGTTTGCCCAAAAGTGGCCATACCAAAGGCGAGGAAGCAAAATAATAAAAGGCCGCAATTACACTTCATGATACCTAAAACAATTGATTTCATGGTCGTTGACCATGCCTGTAGCCTGCATATGGGCATAAATGACCGTACTGCCCACAAATTTAAAACCCCGCTTTTTAAGGTCTTTGCTAATAGCATCGGAAAGGGGGGTATTGGCCGGAGCGTCCTTGTAGTTTTTAAAACTATTGGTAATTGGTTTTCCATCGACAAAACCCCAGATATAGGCACTAAAACTCCCAAATTCTTTTTGCACTTCCATAAAGGCCTTGGCATTGGAAACGGTAGCATTGATCTTTAATTTGTTGCGTACGATGCCAGAATCCTGCAAAAGCGAGTCAATCTTAGCTTGGTCGTAGGCGGCAATTTTTTGATAATCAAAAGCATCAAAAGCCTTTCTAAAATTATCGCGCTTTCTTAAAATAGTGATCCAGCTTAACCCCGCTTGAAAAGTCTCCAGAATCAAAAATTCGAAAAGTAGCGCATCATCTTTAACGGGTACGCCCCATTCGTTATCGTGATAGGATTCGTAAAGCGAATCGCCTAGACACCAACCACATCTGTGCTTGTCCATTGTACTTAAAAGTTTTGTACAATATACATATAAAGTAGCATGCCTAAAGTGATATTAAAGGGAAAGGTAATGGCCAAGGCCATAGGCAAATACAAACTGGGATTGGCTTTGGGTGCAGTTAAAAGTTACTCGCGGTCTACATTTTTTAGTATTGCTTTTAACGTAGGCCGATAACCAAAAAAGTCCTTGCCATCCTCACGGCGCAATATCAATTGTTTTGTGCCGTCCGCCAGTGTGTCCATTTGGTCTACAACGACCACCTTACCGTAGTAATTGAACGATGGTCCCAAACCGGAGGAAGAATTGAGCGAATTTTGTAATTGCACAATCTCCTGCTCAGGCAAAGTCAAGATCAAATCGGTATCCGCATTTCCCCTGGTTTCCTCAAAATGGGCATAACTTTTAATATGGTAATCAGTTTGTCCCCATGTTATCATCGTAAAAAGAAAAAAGAATAGTGTAGTTAAATGCTTCATAGGCAAATTTTTAGAAACTCAAAGATACTACACTTGCATCAAAGTAACTGCGATACTTTGGTTAAAACAAAGTTAAACTATTATATAATAAAAGTATTACTATTATATTTGCGAAACTAACTTTAAAAAGTACCCATGGAAAGGCTCTTACAGACCGTCAAAATTGCCATTAATGAGAAGGTTTATTTAAAAGATCCAGAATCGTCGTCTTTAGGCAAACGCATTATTCAACATAGCATATTAATGATCGATGAGATAGGCTTTGAAAGTTTCACCTTTAAGAAATTAGGAGCGGTCATTGGGTCCAATGAAAGTTCAATATACCGTTATTTTGAGAACAAGCATAAGCTATTGGTATACCTTACCTCTTGGTACTGGGGGTGGTTGGAGTATCAGTTGGTCTTTGCGACCAATAGTATTACCGATCCAAAAGAAAAATTGGAAAGGGCGCTGGCCCTTGTGAGCAAGAGTACGGCAGAGGACAACGCCTTTACCCATATCAATGAGGTATTGCTCAATAAAATTGTGGTCAATGAATCTTCCAAGTCCTTTTTAACAAAAGAGGTAGATCAAGAAAACAAGGAGGGGTACTTTGTGATCTACAAGCGTATGGTCAACCGCTTGGAGGATATGATCAAGGCCTTCGCCCCTACGTATGGCTACCCTTCCAGCCTTGCCAGTACTATTTTGGAGGGAACCTTGCACCAACATTTTTTAAAGGAACACTTTCCTACGCTTACCAATTGTAATGAGAAGCATACTCCTGGTCATTTTATTGCAGACCTCGTTTTTAAAACCCTAAATCAACACAATTCCAATGGCTAAAAATATTCTAACCGCCTGGCAACGTATGGTCAATTTATTGAAACTGGATAAAAAAGACGTACGGCAGGTGTTTTACTATGCCATATTCGCAGGTCTGGTAACCTTGACCTTGCCGCTGGGAATACAGGCAATCATCAACCTTATACAAGGGGCCCAAGTAAGTACGTCTTGGATTGTGTTGGTCATATTGGTCACCTTGGGTGTTGCCTTTGGAGGGGTTTTACAACTGATGCAAATACGGATTATTGAAAATATCCAGCAAAAGATATTTACGCGAAGCTCTTTTGAGTTTGCCTACCGTTTTCCCAAGATAAAAATGTCGGAATTGCGAAATTTTTATCCCCCGGAATTGGCCAACCGCTTCTTTGATACGCTCAACATACAAAAAGGGGTATCCAAGCTGCTCATCGATTTTCCAACGGCATTGCTACAAATCATTTTTGGATTGCTATTGCTATCGCTTTACCATCCCTTTTTCATCGCTTATGGCATATTGCTTCTAGTGCTGATTTATGTAGTGTTCAAATATACCATTACCCGTGGGCTGGAAACTAGTCTAAAGGAATCCAAGCAAAAATATATGGTAGCCCATTGGATACAGGAAGTGGCGCGGAGTATCGTGAGTTTTAAGCTTTCGGGTAAGACCAATCTTGCTTTGCAAAAGAATGATTATTTGGTCAGTGGGTATTTGGAAGCTCGGGAAAGCCACTTTAAGATTTTGGTATTGCAGTTCATCCAAATGGTTGGTTTTAAGGTACTGGTTACTGGGGGGCTATTGCTTATTGGTGGATTGCTGGTGCTGAACCAAGAAATGAATATCGGTCAGTTTGTAGCCGCGGAAATCATTATTCTATTGGTCATCAGTTCCGTAGAAAAGCTGATCGTTGGCTTGGAATCCTTTTATGATGTCTTGACCGCCTTGGAAAAATTGGGTCAGGTCGTAGATAAGAAAATAGAGGCGTTCCAGAAAGATATGGACCTTTTTGACCAAGAGGATTTCACCATGGAATTGGATAATTTGGTGTATGATGTGCCAAAAACGAACATCAACATCATAAATGGCCTTTCTATGAGGATAGGCACCCAAGATCGGATTTTGGTGCAGGGCGACAATGGTTCCGGCAAGTCAACTTTATTGCATTTGATATCCGGCTTATTGGAACCTAGCAGAGGTAATATTTATGTGAACGGAGCCCGATTGAAATCTGAAAACTTGAACCACTTTAGATCAAAAGTGGGGCAGTCCCTTAAACTGGAAACCCCTTTTGAAGGGACACTCTTGGAAAACATCACTTTTAATGATTCCAAGATTACCCGTAGGGATGTCCAATGGGTATTGGAAGTCACCGGCCTTACCGAGGATGTTAAAAAAATGGAAAACGGTTTGGATACAATTATCTATCCAGAAGGAAAACAGATATCATATACCGTAGCCAAGAAAATCGTTTTGGCCAGAAGCTTGGTCAAAAGGCCGAAACTTTTGGTATTACGGGATCCCTTGGACCAGTTTGATGATGATGAAACGGCACGTATTATGGATTTCTTGACCGATCCCGCACAACCTTGGAGTTTGGTAGTTGTGAGTGATGATAAAAATTGGATTAAAAAATGCGGTCAGGTATTGACCATAGAAAACGGAAAAATTAAAAATAACGTTTAAAAGCATGTTGAATATATCTAAGTCGGTTTTAAATAAAACGGTAGACCTTTCGCATTATGGGGCTATGAAGCGTGTATCGCAACGTAAGCATTACAAGCGTTTCAATCAGTTTTTAATTGCGTTTGCCATTATCTTGGTCATCATTTTGTTCCTGCCATGGACCCAAAACGTTTCCGGAAAAGGCTTTTTGACCACCTTAACGCCGGACCAACGTCCGCAGACCATACAATCCCCCATCCCCGGCCGTATAGAGCAATGGTATGTTCGAGAAGGCGATTTTGTGGAAAAGGGCGATACTATTTTGCATATTTCTGAAATTAAGAACGAGTATTTTGATCCGGACCTAGTGGCCCGTACCGGGCAACAGATCAAAGCCAAAGAGATGTCCGTTACGTCTTATGAAGGGAAGGTTAAAGCCTTAAATACGCAGATCGGTGCCCTTGCCACGGAAAGGTCCTTAAAATTGGAGCAGGCTAGGAACAAGCTGTTGCAAGCCAAACTTATGGTCCAAAGTGATAGTATAGATCTGGAGGCCGCAAAAACCAATATTCTGATAGCACAACGTCAATTTGACCGTACCACCCAATTGGAGTCCGAAGGTTTAAAGGCCGTGACGGATGTGGAGGAAAAGCGATTGAAACTTCAGGAAACGCAGGCCAAGCTTATTTCGCAAGAAAACAAGCTGTTGTCCAGCAAGAACAAAGTCATTAATGCACAAGTTGAAATCACTAGGGTGCAAGCGGAATACACAGATAAGATTTCCAAGGCCCGTAGCGATAAATTTACGGCGCAGTCCAGCCAGTTTGACTCGGAAGCACAAGTGACCAAATTAGAAAACCAATTCACTAATTATTCCATCCGTAATGCCATGTATTATATAAAGGCACCTCAAAGCGGTTATATCAATAGGGCCATCCAAGGGGGTCTGGGGGAAACGTTTAAGGAAGGCGATCGTTTGGTAGGTATTATGCCAGCAATATATGATATGGCCGTAGAAACCTATGTAGAGCCTATTGATCTGCCTTTGTTGCATATAGGTGAAAAAGTACGGATACAGTTTGATGGCTGGCCAGCGATAATATTTAGCGGATGGCCCAATGTCTCCTATGGTACGTACGGCGGCACCGTAGTGGCCATTGAGACCTTTATAAGCGATAATGGCAAATACCGTATTCTTTTGGCCCCAGACCCAGATGATCATCCGTGGCCAACCGATATTAGGGTGGGCTCCGGCGCCAATACCATAGCACTGTTGGAAGATGTACCCATTTGGTTTGAGCTTTGGAGGCAACTCAATGGATTTCCGCCAAATTATTACCAACCCAATACTGAGGTTGCAAATGCCAAAAAGAAGTAAATGATGAAAAAGGTGTTCGTTGTAATTGCCATGGTAATGGTAATAGCTGCCCATGGCCAACAAGATTCCTTGGTGCTTGGTTTTAATGAGTATTTGGGGTATGTAAAAAAACATCATCCCATAGCAAAGCAGGCGCAATTGACACTTTCCGTAGGTCAGGCCAAACTGTTAAAAGCAAGAGGCGGGTTCGACCCAAAATTGGAAGCAGCCTATGAACGTAAGGATTTTAAGGGCTTGCAATACTGGGACAGACTCAACGCAACCTTTAAGATACCTACCTATTACGGATTGGAGTTCAAAGCTGGTTTTGAACAGGCAGAGGGGGAGTTTATCAATCCAGATGAAACCTTTCCAGATGAGGGCCTCTTCAGTGCGGGGGTCAAGCTATCCGTAGCGCGAGGTTTTTGGATCAATGAGCGCATGGCCACCCTTAGAAAAGCGAAGTTCTTTAGGGAGCAGGCCAAGGCGGATCAAGATCTATTGGTCAATCAGATATTATTCGATGCTTCCATAGCGTATTTTGAGTGGTTGCGGGCACATAAAGACGCGGCTATATTTGAGCGGTTTTTAAAGAATGCCGAAGTGCGGTTCCAAGGGGTCAAAAGAAGTGCCCTAGTAGGGGAGCGCGCTATCATTGATACCGTAGAAGCGAAAATAGCAGTGCAAAATAGGGCCTTAGGCTTGGAACAGGCAAAGGTAAAGTTGTTGAAGAAATCCCTAAACCTTTCTAATTTTTTGTGGTTGGATGGCGTACCCGTGGAGCTGCAGCCCAATATAGTTCCAGATTACTTTCCTGCGGAAGACATTGACCAAAGTCTGGAAATTAGGGGGAAACCCTTGGACAGCTTTACCATTGATAACCATCCTAAACTAAGGTCCCTTAGTTATAAGATAGATGGCCTGCAGGTGGATAAAAGATTGAAGGCCAATAAGCTTTTACCCAAAATTGATTTTGAATACAACTTTCTAACGGAGGCTTCAGAATCCTTTAATTCGTTCAATACCCAGGAGTTTAAAGGCGGTTTTAATTTTTTCTTTCCGCTTTTTTTAAGAAAGGAACGTGGAGATCTCAAATTGGCCAAGTTTAAATTAAGGGACGCCCAATTTGAGCGGGACAATGCGCAGGTGGAGATAAGAAACAAGGTTTTTGGCATTTACGGCGAACTGGAGTCTTACGTGGTACAAAATGAACTGATCTTGAATATCGTAAGGGATTCCAACACGCTATTGTCGGCCGAAGAACGAAAGTTCAGTTTTGGCGAAAGCTCCCTCTTTTTGATCAATAGTAGGGAGAGTAAGCTTATAGATTCTGAATTAAAGCAAAATGAGGTCCAAAAAAAATACCTTTCGGCCAAAGCGAAACTGTTCCAGAGTCTCGCCATAAACCCGGAGAATTTGTAATTCAAACTAAATAAAAGCCATTGGATACCAACACAAGTATTACCCAGAAAACCTTATTAAAAGACACCTTTTTTATTGTTGTAGGCATATTTACGGCCGCTTTTGGTTTGGAGAGTTTTTTGCTGCCCAATAGTTTTATAGATGGTGGCGCTACGGGCATCTCCCTGCTATTGACTTCAATATCGTCTTTGCCGTTGTATGTTTTGATCCTACTGGTCAATATTCCGTTCATGATTTTAGCATATAAGGTTATCGGAAGGGTTTTCGCCATTAAGACGACCATAGCAATTTTAGGACTTTCGCTGGTATTGGCTTTTGTACATTTTCCAGAGGTTACCAAAGATAAGTTGTTGGTGGCCGTTTTTGGCGGCTTTTTTCTGGGCGCGGGAATTGGACTTTCCATACGGGGAGGAAGTGTTTTGGACGGAACCGAGGTACTCGCTATTTTTTTAAGCAGAAAACTGGGAACGACGATAGGTGATATTATCATCTTAATTAACGTGTTGGTTTTTATAGCTGCTGCCTACCTGCTCTCCATTGAAACGGCCTTGTATTCCATGCTGACATATCTCGCCGCTTCCAGGACCTTGGATTTCGTCATAGAAGGTATTGAGGAATATACCGGGGTGACCATTATATCCAATGCCAATGAAGAAATACGTCTAATGATCACCGAAAAAATGGGTAGGGG
>CALEYA010000161.1 GCA_937926215.1 uncultured Croceitalea sp.
TTGTTTATAACCCATGGACAACTACTTTGGCCATCCTCCGTTTTCATGCATCTTAAACTATAAATTTAAACAAACGATTTTTATATGGATGATAGGTCTCTCCGTCTGCTTAAGGCACGTCCCCAAATAAAAACCACCCAAATCAATGCTATGATGGGTAGTGACGAACGTTTTCAAAACGAAACGCTACGACCCATTTTAAAAATGCAAAACGATTTGTTCTTGGCGGTTTTTAAAAACTATATCAAAAAACATAAGAACGCTTTTTACCAACTTTCTTTGGAAAAAAGGCTGGATTATATCGAAAAATCGATCCAGAAGGATATCAAATTCCGCAATTCGGTCAAAGGGATGGTCATTGGTCAGTTTACCGTAGAGGAGTATGCTATCTATATCCAAAACTCATCGGCTTTGAACAAACGCATGATGACCATGGTGGTCAAACGCCTAAAAGATCAAGTACAACTGCTGGAAGATGGACAATTAGTCTATTAACGACTCTCCATTAAGGTTGGTGGTGAGCACCAAGCTCATAAAATCAAAATAAGGTCTTATGGCCTTGAAAGTCGCATCAACGGTAGTTAAAAAATCGGCGGACAATACTTCCTTATCCGCAAAATGACGTGTAAATATAAATTGTTTGTACCGTATCAAATCAATATTGGGGTCTTCCTTGTCAAAACCCTTTGGGGCCGTCTTTAGGGTTTCCCCCTCCATGGTTCCCCAAACCGATTTAAAGTCCGTATCATTTATGATGCCCCTCAGCGGTGCCGCATCCATCTCCAACTCTTTTCGTATCCTAAACAAATCCTCCTTATTGGGATCCCAAAAACCGGCGGCCATAAAACTACCTCCAGGTTTTATACATAGGTAGTAACCCCCGCGCCTTGATGCACCTGCCCTGGCAAAAGAAGCGGCAAAATGGGTTTTGTACGGGGTTTTATCCTTGGAGAAACGCACATCACGATAAATCCTAAACATTTTCATCTTTTCAAGCTGATCGTGCTTGTTCATCGCCTCCATCAAATGGTTAAAAACCAACTTCATCCCAGCTTCATGCGCTTTAAAAACCGTTTTATGCTCGGTAAACCATTCCTTGGTATTATTCTGGGAAAGTTCCTTGAAAAAATGGAACACTTTGCTATCTATCCTTATTTCTGACCCCATAGATTTTATCTTAAATAAATTACCCCGGTGCAAGCGCACAAGGCATTGGTATTAAACTGAATTTTAATTTTAAGGCAAGCCCCCAACTGGACGGACATTTCCACGGGAATAATACCCTTTGGCGGTACCCCTAAATTTATGCTAAAGTTAACCATTTTTAAAAGTGCTATTTTTTAAGATTAGCTAAATTTGGACCTTCCAAACTTGGATATCCCATGAACAGACCGGAAATAATAGCACAGTTAAAAAAACACAAAGTACAACCCCACTTAGACTATAGGGTAAAAAGAAATACGGAAACCTTTACGGATACCCTGTTTTACACCCTTTTTGATAGTACTACGGAGATTGAGGGAAATTTAGAACTTTTAGAACAACAGTTTGACGAATTGGTGCATTTGGCCTGTTGGGACACCCAGCGTCCGTGCAAGAAAATCTGGGAAAATTATGTGGCCGCTTTGCCCACAGTGCTGGAGAAACTCAATAGGGACGCACAAGCCATTCTGGACTGCGACCCTGCCTCCTTGTCCATTGAAGAAGTCTATATGGCCTATCCCGGCTTTTATGCCATTGCAATTTACCGTTTGGCCAATATCCTGTATCTAAAAGGGTTTCCATTAGTACCTCGACTTATGACGGAATACGCCCATAGGCAAACGGGGGTGGACATTAATCCTGGTGCGACTATTGGTGATTCTTTTTTTATCGATCACGCTACCGGGGTCGTCATTGGGGAAACCGCGGTAATCAAAGATCATGTAAAACTATACCAGGGCGTTACGCTTGGTGCACTTTATGTGGCCAAATCCTTAAAAGAGACCAAACGGCATCCTACCATAGAATCCAATGTTACCATTTATGCGAACGCTACCATTTTAGGTGGGGAAACCGTCATTGGCGAAAACTCAATCATAGGGGGCAACGCGTGGATCACCGCATCCATACCTCCAAATTCCAAGGTGTTCCATACCCCAGAAATAAGAATAAAGACCTCAACCAATGCCTAAGTCCATTTTAGATTTAATAGGAAATACCCCCTTGGTAGTATCCAAAGTTTTGAACACTAACCCCAATGTAAAGGTCCTTTTTAAGTTAGAAGGCCATAATCCAGGGGGTAGTGTTAAGGATCGGCCTGCCTTGAACATGATTCGAGAAGGTCTAAAAAGGGGCGATTTTGATTCCAATACCAAACTCATTGAAGCTACCAGCGGCAATACGGGTATTGGACTGGCCATGGTGGCATCCGCCTATGGTTTGGATATGGAACTGGTAATGCCGGAAAATTCCACAAAAGAACGCGTACAGACCATGCGCGCTTATGGGGCTAAGGTAACCTTGACGCCAGCGGATATCGGTATAGAAGGTGCACGGGATTATGCCGCGGACAAAGTAGCCCGGGAGGGATATAAAAGCCTTGACCAATTTGGGAATGAGGATAATTGGAAAGCCCATTACAAGACCACTGGGCCAGAAATTTGGAACGATACAGATCATAAGGTCACCCATTTTGTGTCCAGTATGGGAACTACCGGCACCATTACAGGAACATCGACCTTTTTAAAAGAACAAAACAGCGACATAAATATCATTGGGGTCCAACCCAAAGAAGGTTCCCGCATTCCCGGTATCCGTAAATGGTCTCCCGCCTATGTTCCCAGTATTTACAATCCGGATAAAGTGGACGATATTCTTTATGTCGATGAAAATGAAGCCATAAGCATGGCCAAACGCTTAGCTAGTGAAGAAGGCATTTTCTCTGGTATGAGCAGTGGCGGGGCCGCAACCGTGGCCTTACGATTGGCGGCGGAGCTAAAGGAAGGTGTTATTGTATCGATAGTCTGTGACCGTGGTGACCGCTACCTTTCTTCCAATTTATTTGATGGATAAGGCATTGTCAATACTTTCTTGATATTCCGGAAAGCTGGCCAGATCATTGTGGTTCCCAAGGGGAACGGTAATGAATTTTTTAGGGGATGGCCCTTCTTCAAAAAGCCGCTTCCCAGATTCATAAGGCACTACGGAATCTTCGGTCCCATGAAAAATAACGATGGGACACTTTACCTTTTGAATGTGTTTGTTGGACTCAAACGTATACCGCAACAATAGTTTTAAGGGTAAAAATGAAAACCGATATTTTGCGGCGTCGTAAAGGTTATAAAAAGGGGTTTCCAAAAGCAACTTGGCCGGTGTGTTGTTCGATGCCACATGGGTGGCTATAGCCCCACCTAAAGAGCGACCGTACACAATGATAGCCTCCTCTGCATAACGCTCCAACAGATAATCGTAAAACAATTGGGCATCGGCGAACAAGAGTTCCTCCTTTAATTTACCTGTACTCTTCCCATAGGTTCGGTAGTCCATAATGACCACATCATACTCTTTTTTGGCAAAAAAAGTGGCTATTTCGCCCCATCTTGCAAGATCTCCGGCGTTTCCATGAAAATATAGGATGACCCCTTTGGGATTTTCCCGTTTAAAATGGATGGCGTTCAACACCGCGCCGTCTGTGGTCTCCATGGAAAACTCCGTAAAAGGCTCCGAAAAGGTATATTGGAAATCTTGATCTAGTTTACTGGGTTGAAAAATAAATTTTTCTTGAAAGAAATAGAGCATTATTGTAATTAGAATGTAAAGAAAAGCAACAACCTTAAGAAATTTCTTAAACTTTTGCATTGGACGGTTTTGAGCTATGCTGTACATGGATGCTGGACCCCTGTAAATCTAACTTCCTTGGTCTGGAATTTACGATTTCCGATAGCATTTTATGGTAGGATTCAAACGTATTCAAGTCCTTATGGCCGCCACCGATAACCGTATGTAGGGTTGTCGCTTTGGGCTTGATTCGGGATAGTTTAACGCTTGTCTTATACGGAATAAGTCGGTCATCCGTGCCGTGGATAATATGGATAGGACAGTTGACATATTTTAGCCATTTGTAGGTGGGCATTGGAAATTTGATCAAGAGCGAAAGCGGCATAAACGGAATAAATTTCTTGGCCACCTTACTTAAGCTGTAGTATGGGGCATCCAAAATCAACATTTTGGGATTGTTCATGGACGCCAATTTTGTGGCAAAACCGGAACCTAAGGATCTTCCATAAAGTAGGATGTATTTTTCCGGCACCTTTTCCTTTATTTTATTGTATACTACTTGCATATCACGCTTTACGGCTTTTTGGGTACGCCTCCCCGTGCTTTTACCAAAACCACGATAGTCGACCATGATGACATCGTAACCATGTCGGGTAAAATCAACTGCAAACTTGCCCCAACCTTTTATGCTTTTGGAATTGCCTTTTAGATAAAAAACAACGCCTTTAGGGTCTTTGGCCATAAAGCGAAGGCCATTGATAACGGCACCGTCACGGGTTTCAATATTGTATTCCTCCGTTTGCTGGTTTTCATAATAGAACTGAAACTCCTGCGGGAGTTTTTCCGGTTTGAACAACAAATAGTCCTGAAAAAAATAAAGCAGAAAGCTTAAGACTATATAAGCCCCAAGCACAAGAAGAAGGATATACTGCCACTGCTCCACTATGGTCGTTTTGGTCAATGTACAAAAAAAAGCCAACTTCATTCAACCAAAACTTGGTATCTGACAAAAGGTGGTTTTCTTGGGCGATGCACTATTAAGCTGAAATCATCACACAGCACGCCATTAACGCAAGCGATTCCCCGTTTTTTCAATTGTGCCCCGAAAAGTGTAACAAATGATTGTATCTTAGAGTCTTATAGACATCAAACCATCATCAATCAACACATCAATGACTACCGAAAACCCATCCAAAACAGCATTTAAGCGAATTGAAATCATAGATGCCTTACGGGGCTTCGCCCTTGCAGGAATCGTCATCTGCCATGTGGTAGAAAATTATTTAGGGTCCATGCCCCCAGCCGGATTTAACGAAGCCGTCCATCAGGGTCTGGCGGATGATATTGTAGATGGCTTTATTGGCTTTTTCCTTAGGGGAAAATTCATCGCTCTATTTTCCTTTCTTTTTGGGCTTAGCTTCTTTATCCAAATGGATAACGGGCATAAACGCGGTGGCTATTTTGGCGGGCGGTTCTTATGGCGGCTGTTGTTATTGCTGGGCATTGGTTTTGTACACAGCCTTTTTTATAGGGGCGATATTTTAACCGTGTATGCATTCTTGGGAATTTTTCTAATTCCGTTTTACAAACTTCCCAACAAATGGGTTTTGGGCATATCCGCCTTGATTTTCCTAGGCTTGGGTAGGTTTTTGGTGTTTTTGACCACTGGTGGGGATCCCATGTTTGGGGGTACTGAAATGAATCCGAGTAGTCCCGATCTATTGGCCTATTACGATACCCTTAAAAATGGCACACTATTGGACGTCTTTGCCACAAACGCCACCGAAGGGCATGTGGACAAGGCAGAATTTCAATATGGGGTTTTCGGTAGGGGGTATTTTACCTTCGCTTTCTTTTTGGTCGGACTCTATGTTGGCAGGATGGGCTTTTTTAAGCGGCTAGAAGAAAATCGAAAGTTCATTAAAAAGCTACTCCTATACGCTACCATAGTAATGGTACTATCGTTTGCTGCCATGGCTGCGGCTTTTGCCAGCATGGGGGATAATTTTACGATGAAAAGCTGGAACGCCATGATCGGACTTACCGCGATGGACGTGGGCAATGTAGCTATGACACTGATTTACATTGCGCTTTTTGCATTGCTATACGTTAAGGGAAAATGGCAGGACAGGTTGAATGCCTTTGCGGCCTACGGTCGTATGGCGCTGACAAACTATGTTGCCCAAAGTGTACTCTTCACCTTTTTTCTTTTTGGATGGGGACTTGGATTTATCGGGGAACTAAGACAATTATATACTTTTCTAATAGCCTTAGGCTTCATAGCATTGCAAATGTGGTTCAGTTCATGGTGGTTAAAACGTTTTGCCTACGGTCCCTTGGAATGGTTATGGCGTAGTCTTACTTTCTTTAAGCTATATCCCTTGCGGAAAAATGGTTGATGGTTGATGGTTGATGGTTGATGGTTGAAAAAAACTAAATACTGAAATAAATACAGATGCATTTGCTTGATTCTTGCCACAATTGCAACATATACGGTCTAAACCTTACCTTCTTCTGAACTTAATTCTTGTATTTGAATTTGAACTTGAACTTGCTTCTTGAACTTCAACTTACAACCCACTAATATAACTACCGTACAAATCCTTAAAGCGAACTCCATCGGACATACGGTATTTGCTGAGTTTTTTATGCGCCACAAGGCCCCAAAGCACCAGCTCCATCACAAAATAGGATTCCGTATTCTCCAAATCCGGAAGATGCTCCTTAAGCAATTGTTTCAAAGGGTTAACCGAGTCCAATTTTTCGCGATAAACGGCATCGGAATCCTCATCGAAGAGTTCAAAACCTTCTTGGTCGAAAAACCAAGAGATCAAACCATCATAGGGCGTTTCCGCATCTTTACGCTCCAGCTTGTTTATTTTTGGAAATAAGGTGGGAAACAAGGTTTTAATGGCCTCTTCAATCAGGGTTTCCGCCACAAAACCGGAACCTTCTTGCTCGCCCTCATAGACCAATTCTATTTTACCAGTAATTGCGGGAACCACGCCCATAAAATCACTTAGGCGTACCGTAGTTTCCGTTATGCCCGATTTTAAGGCCCTTCGCTCCGCGGTACTCAACAGATTTTCAAAAGCGGTAATGCTCATCCGTGCACTGACCCCACTTTTAGCATCTACATATTCACTCTCCCTAGCCTCAAAACTAATTTGTTCCAAAAGGTCCATGGCAAGCTCGGGAACACGAACCGTTTCCGACTGTCGTTGGTCCAATTGTGCTTCTTGCCTGGTGATTTTTTTGGCAATGGCAATATCTTCTGGGTAATGGGTCAAAATTTGGGACCCGATCCTATCTTTCAAAGGGGTTACGATACTTCCCCTATTCGTATAATCTTCAGGGTTTGCCGTAAACAGAAACTGTACATCCAGGTTCAACCGCAGTTTAAAGCCCCTGATCTGGATATCCCCTTCCTGTAGGATATTGAACAGGGATACCTGAATCCGCGCTTGTAAATCAGGAAGTTCGTTGATCACAAAAATGCATCGATTGGCCCTAGGGATCATTCCAAAATGGATGACCCTATCATCAGCATAACTCAATTTTAAGTTCGCTGCTTTTATGGGATCTACATCGCCGATCAAATCGGCTACGGTAACGTCTGGTGTCGCCAATTTCTCATAAAAACGTTCTTCCCTGGGCAACCAGGATATTGGCGTATCATCCCCTTTTTCCTTTAGTAGCTCTATGGCATATCTAGACAATGGTTGCAAAGGGTCATCATGGATTTCCGAACCTGTAATGTAAGGGATATGCCCATCCAAGAGATTGACCATAAGCCTGGCAAGCCTTGTTTTGGCTTGACCCCTAAGCCCCAACAAGTTGATGTTATGTCTGGACAGTATCGCTCGTTCCAATTCTGGGATAACGGAATGCTCATAGCCCCATACCCCTTCAAAGACGTTCTCTTTGTTTTGGATCTTAACGATCAAATTATCGCGCAGCTCATCTTTGATACTCTTTGTTTGGTAACCGGCTTTACGAAGTTGACCTAGCGTCTTTATGTTCTGAATATTCAAAATTTCAATCTTTTTAAATTCGTACTTCTAAACTCGTGACTATTTTATTCTTTTCCTTCTATTGTTTTCGTAATCCTCAAAAATCATTTCTCCCAAATCCTTTAGTCCTGTATAAAACGCTTTTCCCCTATTGGCTTGGGTAAATTCCCGTATAAACTGCATTAAATAAGGGTCTTGGGCTATCATAAACGTGGTTATGGGAATATGTAATTTCCGGGCCTGAGAGGCCATTCCGTAGCATTTTTCAACAATATAGTCGTCCAAACCAACGCTATTTTTATAATAATCCCCATTGGGCAGCCGTAAACAACTTGGTTTCCCATCGGTAATCATAAAAATCTGCTTGTTCGTATTACGCTTTCTCCGCAGCATATCCATTGCCAGTTGCAATCCGGCAACGGTATTGGTATGATAGGGGCCTACTTTTAAATAGGGTAACTCCTTGATGGAAATGGGCCATGCATCGTTTCCAAAAACCAAAATGTCCAAGGTGTCCTTGGGGTATCTGGTGGTAATCAATTCGGCTAAGGCCATAGCCACTTTCTTGGCAGGTGTAATTCTATCTTCTCCATACAGGATCATACTGTGGCTGATGTCTATCATAAGTACGGTACTCATCTGGGCCTTATACTGGGTATCTTCTACTACCAAATCCCCTTCATCCAGCATAAAATTTCCAATACCATGGTTGATTTGGGCATTTTTAAGACTTTCCGTCATGGAAATTCTATCCAAACCATAACCGTATCGGTATTCCCTAAACTCTCCTGTATGTTCGTCCCCACGACCGGATTTTCCAGTTTTATGGTTTCCGGAACCACTACGTTTTATCTTGCCAAAGATTTGTTCCAAAGCCCGTTGGCGAATCATCCGCTCCAATTTAGCGGTAATGGATATGGAACCCTTTCCGCCCCCTTCATCGCCTTCCGTACCGTTTCCACCGGCCTTTGCGTCACCATCCTCAAACTCCTCCCGGATATAGCCTTTTGCCTTTAAATCTTCTATAAAGTCGTCAATAGTGTACTCATCATCGGTAAGCTCATATTCCTTATCAAGCTCACGCAACCAATCTATGGCCTCATCAAAATCCCCGGAAGTATGTGTAATAAGCTCTTGGAAAATCTCAAATAACTTTTCAAACGGAGACTGATTGGGTGTTTGGTACGGTGTAAAACGAAATCCTTTTCTAAGATTCATAGCCATCAGCTAAAATTAACACATTCTACTTTTAACATCACGAGTTTAAAGAAAACTTAACGCTTCTGTTTATGTTTGCTGCTATGGAAGCCAATTTATGCCACGCCTTTTACCATACGCCTCCTCTATGGACCAATGGACAGTTTGGTTTGGATCAGTTTGATTTTCCACAATTGGACTTGGCTACGTTTAAGGCATCACCCATTCCAGAAAAATTGCGATTGGGACATAAAATGGAACATGTCTTTGAACAGCTTATCGGTTTTTCCCGACATTGGAACGTACTCGCTAAAAACCTGCTGGTCGATGAAGGAAAAACCAGGATTGGGGAATTGGATTTTATCCTATCCAACACTACTGAAAATAGGTGCTACCATATAGAACTGGCCTATAAGTTTTATCTTATCAATCCAGAAATTTCAGAACCCATCCACAGGCTCATAGGACCCAATAAAAAGGACATGTTTTTTACCAAACTGGACAAATTAAAGGAGAAACAGTTGCCATTGCTTTTCCATGACACCCTAGTCCAAAAACTTGAAAACCTTGGAGTAAACCGTAATAAAGTGGTACAGCAATTATGCTTTAAAACCCAGCTTTTTTTGCCTTATGCGGTATCCCAAGTAGGGATACGTCCTTTAAACAAAAAATGTATTTTGGGCAATTGGATTCATTTTGATGATTTTAATACATCAGAGTTCCAAAAATGGGATTACTATATTCCTTTTAAACAGGAATGGGTACTGCAACCGGAACCGGAAAGGCTTTACCTTACCTATTTGGAAACCCTTTTGGAGGTCAATTTACGTATGATACAAGAAAATGCCCCTATGCTTTGGATAAAGAAGCCGAACGGAATCCTCGAAAAACTATTTGTGGTTTGGTGGTAGCCAAAAAAGAAGAAACCCTCCAAACGAGTTCGTTTGGAAGGTTTTTTGAAATTCAACCAACTCTGGTTATCTCTTAAAAATATATCGGGTGATAAAAATACCATTGCAAATATGCCTTTCAATAGTTAAGGCAATTCGTTATCCTCCGCTTTTTGTGCATTACGGCCAACAAAGGAATCGTAACGCTGTATGAAATAATAAATGGCAATGGTAAGGTTCAATATTACAAAAGGGAGGATCAACGTAAATTTTGCCCGTACGATTAG
>CALEYA010000162.1 GCA_937926215.1 uncultured Croceitalea sp.
AAGATCAAGACCAAGACCAAGCTCTTGCAACTAAAGGAAACTGCGGGCGGAATAACACTGCACACTTCAGATGGTATATATGATGCAGAAAGCGTAGTTGTAACCATACCCCCAAAATTGGCGACTACCTTGGATTATGAACCGGCATTGCCGGAAGCCCTTATTTCAACCATGAAGCGTACCCATACTTGGATGAGCAATGCCGTAAAAGTAGGACTCCTTTTCAGCGAACCTTTTTGGCGTACCAACAACCGATCGGGTACCCTAATAGGCCAAGTTGGACCCGTTATAGAACTCTACGATCATTGTGATGTGGGGAATAGGGTTTTTGGATTGATGGGTTTTGTGAACGAAGGGTTACGCGATGTTTCCGAAACAGATAGAAAAGAACGCATCTTAAGCTATTTGCAAAAATACTTGGGTGATGGCATACGGCAACACACGGCTTACCTTGAAAAAGACTGGTCCAAAGATCGCTTTACGGCCTGCGAAAATTTGAAATCCGTTTACATGAGTCCGCAGTATGGAGACCCCCTATTTGAAAGCTTCCACATGAACGGAAAGCTCCTTTTTTCCGGAACGGAGACCTCGCCCATGTACGGTGGCTATTTGGATGGCGCGGTATATAGTGGTCAAAGAGCGGCAAAGCTGTTGTTAGATCAAGTTTTGACGTAACTTTAAAAAGTCAAAAAAGCATCGGTTTGTCTAAAATTGAACAATACCATCTTCATAAACTACACCCTCAAAAACTGCAATTTGAGATGTACGATTTGAAAAGCTATCGCCAAAAAAGCGGCGCCAAAGCAGCCATCCCACATTCCCATAGCTACTACCAGATCATTTGGTTTTTTGATACGGTAGGCACCCATATCGTTGATTTTAAGAGTTACGATATTAAGGAAAATACCATTCTTTTTATTACCAAGGACCAAATCCATGCTTTTGATGACAACTATGACTGCAAGGGTTGGTTGATTCATTTTAACGAAAGCTTTTTTATGCATACCGAGGTGGATATTTTTTTAAAATACAACATCTTCAAAACCCAAGAAAACCCTTGTTATGCCATGGAAACCGAAGCCCTTGCGCGGGGCAAGAACTACATTGACCTAATTACCGAAGAACTCAAAAACCGTATGGATTTTGGTTTTGAGGCAACGGTACGGTTTTTACTAAAATGTTTCCTGATCAATTTGGAACGGGTACACCAAAAGCGTATGGACGGACCTTTGTTGGCAAATGATAGCTACACCCTAAGGTACTATCAATTTAAAGAGCTGATAGAGCTCCACTATAAGGACAACCTTACCGTAAAGCAATATGCCGATTTAATGGCGACCTCCTCCAAAACCTTGACCACCATTACCAAAAAAATAAGTGGTCATCCCCCCGCAGAACTCATTGCCCAGCGTATCATACTGCAAGCCAAAAGGTTATTGCGTTTTACTGGATTGCAGGTTGGCGAAATCGCTTTTGAACTCGGTTTTGAAGATCCTTCCTATTTTGTAAAATACATTAAGCGCCATCTTAAGGTATCCCCTTTGGCTTTTAGGGAACAAATCCATCCGCAGTAAGTCCAGGTTTTTATTTTAGTCCAAAAAGCCCTAGCTTAGAATCCCAATGGAACTAAGCAAAAAACTAGGCCTGGCACTAGGCCCTATCGTATTCCTTATTTTAGTTATACAACCTATCCAATTGGTATCCGAACAGGGTGATTCTGTTATCGCCGTGGCCGTTTGGATGTTGATTTGGTGGATTACGGAAGCCGTCTCCATTTCCGTGACCGCACTTTTGCCCCTATTGCTATTTCCCTTATTGAAAATATTACCTATTGGAGAGGTAGGTGCCAATTACGGAAGCCCGATCGTATTTTTGTTTTTTGGGGGATTTGTAATGGCGTTGGCGTTGGAAAAAGTGAACCTCCACAAAAGAATTGCCCTCAATATCATTAAACTCACCGGCACCACCCCCAACAAGGTGGTATTGGGATTTATGATCGCTACCGCAGCACTCAGCATGTGGATCAGTAATACGGCCAGTACCGTAGTCATGCTTCCCATTGCGCTTTCCGTAATCAACCTATTGATCAATGATGATGACGGTTTTACCAAGAGCGATCAAAATTTTGCGCTTAGTGTTATGTTAGGCATTGCCTTTTCGGCCAATGCAGGGGGAATCGCAACCGTTATAGGGACCCCGCCCAACTCCGTGCTTATTGGCCTTTTGGAAAATGAATACAACATCCAGATATCCTTTTTAAAATGGATGACCTTGGGCTTGCCTTTTTCCATAGTAATGATTGCCATTACCTATTTTGTTCTGGTCAAATGGATGTTTCCCAATAAAAGCTTGCAGTTCAATGCCTCCAAGGAAGTCATCCAAGCAGAGCTTCAAAAGTTGGGACCCACTTCCCGAAAGGAAAAAATGGTGCTTTTCATTTTTGGGATTACTATTTTTCTTTGGGTGTTTAGGACCTTGATCAATTCCATTTTCCCCCAGCTTGGCCTTTCCGATACCATGATCAGCATCTTTGCGGCCATTAGTTTGTTCGCAATACCTTATAACTTAAAAAAGGGGGATTTTATCATTTCATGGAAAGATACTTCCCAACTGGCTTGGGGTATCTTAATTCTTTTTGGGGGTGGTTTGGCACTGGCAAAAGGCATGTCCGTTAGCGGTATCGTGGATTTGGTGGCCGGGGCCATAGCCGCCAGCGATATCAGCATTTTAGTTACCGCCTCATTATTGATTGTATTGATGCTCTTTATGACGGAACTCATGAGCAATGTAGCCTTGGTTGCTGTTCTGGCACCCGTGGTAGCAGGCATAGCCATTGGTTTGGAAATTCCGATACTCTATTTGTTGATTCCGGTGACCATGGCCAGTAGTTGTGCTTTTATGCTGCCTATGGCCACGCCACCCAATGCTATCGTTTTTGCCAGCGGTTATGTAAAAGTGCCGCAAATGGCCCGGGTTGGTATTGTGCTGAATCTCATTGCCGTAGGGCTACTCATCCTAGTTTTTCAATGGGTCATACCCTTACTTTTTTAAACAAAAAAAAGCGCCCATATGGGCGCCTTATAGCAAAAATAATTCAAATTAAATTTTATTCTAGGTCCTCATCCTCAAATTGTAGTTTGGACAAGCCTTCCTCGTTAGATCCTGTAAAATCGATCGCTTTAAACTTTCCTTTTTCCAATTGTACGTCCGTTAAAACCTCTTGCTGCATCGCCAAGGATTTAAGTCCTTCCAAATTTGAGAATTTGGTGTTGGCAAAGCGAAGTTCCTTAAGTTTCTTTAAATTTTCAATCCCTTCAGGAATGGCCCCATCAAGATTGGTATTGGCGATTGCCAAGGTATTCAAGTTGGCAAGCTCCGTAATGGTAGCGGGTAGACCGCCTTCCAATTGATTGTTTCCTAATTTTAACTGCTGTAGGCTTTCCAATTTATTTATGGTATTGGGAATGTTCCCTACAAGTGCATTGTCCTGTACATCAAATTCCTTAAGGCTTTTGAATTTTCTAAATAGCCCAGGAATTTTACCGGTAATGTTATTGTTAGAAAGGTTCAAGGTTTCCAAATGACGTAGGTTACCAATAGTAATTGGAATTTTACCCTGTAGGTTGTTGTTGGACAAGTCCAAGCCTACAACCTTACCATCCTTAATGGTTACCCCATGCCAAGTGGCAATAGGTTTGCTTTGATCCCATTGATGGGTCCAAAGGTGACCTTTAGTTTTTGCTTTTAACTCCAATAGGGCAATTACTTCCCGCTGGCTAACTTCGTTTTGTGCAATCAGTAGGTTGGTGAAGAGGATACATAATCCAACTAGAAAAGAAGAAAAGTTTGAAATTTTCATAAGTTAATTGTGTTTGATTTGGTATTCACAGTCAGCAAAAATGACCAAAGCGATGTCAACTTGCAATTTATTGTGGTGTACCTATTAATTTATGATGTCAAAATAGCCAAAATTGAAGGCTAAGTCCGACTACCTACTTTCTTTTTCGACGAAATGCACCATAAAAAAACCCCGACTTAGAAAAGCTGGGGTTTTAACCTGTACAATTTGTAATCCGTTATTTTAAATACGGGTCAAAGTTTTCTGGCAAATAGTCCGCCGTATCAAAACCAAGTTCTACTTGATCCTCATCAATAAAATTGATGGAGGAAACAGGTACTTCTACCGCATCTGCTTCAAATCCTTCCGGAAGGTAATCCGCGATATCAAAACCAAATTCCACTTCCTGGTTTAGTTCCAAGAAAACAATCTCTTTCAGGTTATCCGATGTCACGGGAACCGCCTCGGATTTCGCGCTTAATAGTGGCAAAAAAAGTGTCCCTAAAAAAGCTAAAACAATGTATTTTTTATATTTCATTTTAATCGATTTTTAATTTCTATTACAAAGGTAGAACCCTAAAAATTAGGTTTTAGTATCACTTTCATTTTTGTTAACAAAGCCCGGGTTTACGGTAAGAAAAGTATTGACAAAAGAAGCTGTGTATTACTGATGAAACCACAGTTGCCGTTAGCAAAATATTGATGGATTCTCAGTCTTCTGGTCCGCTTTTTAACAAAAACACTTGGTCGATCTCTGTGTTATTTTTTTGTTAACGCCTTCCCTATTCGGCTTTCAACATAAAAAACCCGGCGAATAACCGGGTTTTTACAACTAACTAATTCAAAAATCTGATACATTCTAACGTCCTATCTGGTTTGACCCGAATAGGGATCAAAATTTTCTGGAAGATATTTGGCCGTATCAAAGCCAAGTTCCAAGTCCTCTTCTTCCATAAAAGTTATGGAATTCATGGCTACCTCATCGGTATAGGCATTAAAAGCTTTTGGTAAAAAAACCTTGGTGTCAAAGCCAAATTCGTACTCCCATTCTGTATCCATAAATTGGATCTCTGCTATATTGAAAGAACTATTGTAGGGGTCAAAACCTTCTGGCAAATACTTCTTGCTATCAAAACCTAAGTCAACGTCTTCCTCCACTTCCATAAAATGGATGGTTTCCATGGCCACCGTATTGGAATAGGGGTCAAAATCCCCGGGAAGGTGCTTTGTAGTATCAAAATCCACATCCAATGTGTTTTCCACACTTAAAAATCGAATGTCTTTTATGGCTTCATACGTAACGTAGGGGTCAAAACCTTCCGGCAGGTACGCCGCGGTATCAAAACCTAAGTCAACGTCTTCCTCAATTTCCAAAAATTCAATTTCCCTAGTATCGAGTTCCGGTGATACTATCTTAGTGTCATTCTTAAGATAAGGTGAAACAGTTTCTTTTTCCTCGGCCATAATGTTTAGGGCCGTTAGGTTGTTTTCAATGGTACGCGTCGCTTTTACATTTGCATTTACCGTACTTACTTGTTCTTCTGCTATGGGCGTACTACTCATAAATAGGCACCCATAAATTACTAATAACTTGTTCATTTTTTGATTGATTTGATGATTGATGTACTATGCTTATAAGACTATCCAAGTTTCAGATCGTTACAGTGTTTTTAGATTTTTAACAATTTTACCTACTTCCTTCACGTCAAGTATAATGGGGCCTAACAAAGGAATCATTACTAAATCGCAATACTCCCAGAGGTTTTGATATTTTGAAAAAAACTTTTCTATTGGGATGATTTTAACAGTTTGTTTTGGCGTTTTTTTGGTTCTTTGAAAGATTCGACTAACATCAAAATGACAAAAATGAATCTAAAAACATTCCGCAGCGGATTGCTGTTGCTCTTTATGTTGGGTTTTTTACAGACTACCAATGCCCAACTTTTTAAAAAGAAGAAAACGAAAAACACGGAAAGTAGTGCCCCAAAACCAAAAAAAGGGGACATCCAACCGTATGAAAAGGTAATTACCAAAAACGCAAAAACGGACGAAGGGCTGTTCCATGTCCACCAAGTAGACGACAAACATTTTTACGAAATTCCAGATTCTTTGTTCAACAGGGAGATGTTGATGGTAAGTCGTATCTCCAAAACTGCTACTGGTATTGGTTTTGGTGGGGGAAAAATCAATACCCAAGTACTCCGCTGGGAGAAAAAGCCCAAGAAAGTGCTGTTACGGGTAGTTTCTTATGGCAATTTTGCCGCAGACTCCTTACCTATACATGAGGCGGTCGTCAATTCTAATTTTGAACCCGTATTATTTGCCTTCGATATAAAGGCACGTAACGAAAAGGATTCCTTGAACACCGCAACGGTTATTGAAGTAGACCCGCTGTTCACCAAAGACGTAAATGCCTTGGGCATGCCGGATTTCTTCCGGAAACGCTATAAGGTGAGCAGAATGGAAGGGGATAGAAGTTATATTGAAAGCATAAAAAGTTATCCTTTAAATATAGAGGCGCGCCACGTAAAGACTTATGCCGCCAAGGAGGCGCCAAGCAACCAGAGTCTCGGTTCCATTTCCATAGAAATCAACAATTCCATGATATTGTTGCCCAAAGAACCTATGAAGCGTAGGTATTTTGACGAACGTGTAGGATGGTTTGCCCGCAGTCAGGTAGATTACGGATTGGATGCCCAAGAAAGTAAGCGAATTACGTATTTGGACAGATGGCGTTTGGAAGTAAAGGATGAGGATTTGGAAAAATTCAAGGCCGGGGAACTGGTTGAACCCAAAAAACAGATCGTATATTATGTAGATAGGGCCACACCAAAGCAGTGGGTTCCTTTTATTAAACAAGGTATAGAGGATTGGCAAGTGGCTTTTGAGGCTGCCGGTTTTAAAAATGCCATTATTGCCAAAGACCCTCCTAGTCCAGAAGAGGACCCAGAATGGTCCCCAGAGGATGTCCGCTATTCCGTGGTGCGCTATTTGGCCTCGCCCATCCCTAATGCCAATGGCCCGCACGTTAGCGATCCGCGTAGCGGGGAGATTTTGGAATCCGACATCAATTGGTACCATAATGTAATGACCTTACTTAGAAACTGGTTCTTTGTGCAAACGGCGGCCATAAATCCGGATGCGCAATCCACGGAATTCAAGGATGAGATCATGGGACGACTTATTCGATTCGTCTCTGCCCATGAGGTAGGCCATACCATGGGATTACCCCATAATATGGGCAGTAGTGTTGCGTTTCCCGTAGATTCGTTGCGCTCCAAATCCTTTACCCAAAAATATGGCACCGCACCATCCATTATGGATTACGCCCGTTTTAATTATGTAGCCCAACCGGGGGATGAAGGTGTTGCCCTTATGCCCAATATTGGGGTTTATGACAAACATGCCATCAACTGGGGCTATCGTCCTATCTTGGATAAATCTGCCGAAGATGAGAAAGACATCTTGAACAAATGGATAACGGACCATGGGGACGACCCCATGTACCGCTTTGGCCACCAACAAGTAGGGGATATCCATGATCCCAGTTCGCAAACCGAGGATTTAGGGGATGATGCCATTAAGGCAAGTACCTATGGCATTGCCAATCTAAAGCGTATCGTTCCAAAACTTATGGAATGGACTACCGAGGACGGGGAAGATTATGACAACCTGGAAACTATGTACGGACAGGTCGTAAATCAATTTAGACGCTATATGGGCCATGTGTCCAATAATATCGGTGGGGTTTACGAATATTACAAAACGGCCGATCAAGAAGGTGCCGTCTATACCCATGTATCCAAAACGCATCAGAAAAACTGTCTGCAATTTTTACAGGAAGAGCTTTTTACAACGCCAGATTGGTTGTTGGATAATGATATCTTTAATAAGGTACAGTATTCCGGTTCCGTAGAACGGGTTCGTGCCATGCAGGAGCGTACCTTAAATACGGTATTGCATTTGGGTAAAATGGCCCGTATGATAGAAAATGAAACCTTGAACGGAAACGATGCCTACCGCTTGGTGGATATGATGTCCGATTTGCGCAAGGGCATTTGGTCAGAAACGCGTTCCGGTAGAAGTATCGATACCTATAGGAGGAATTTGCAAAAAGCCCATATTGATCGCTTGCACTATCTCATGACTGCGGATAACCTAAGTAAACTTCCGGATTTTGGCGGCTATCGCAAATCTACAGTCGTGAATACGAGCCAGTCGGATATTCGTTCCGTGGCCCGGGCAGAGCTGAACAGTCTAAAGCGCGATGTACGTAACGGTATCGCTAGAACAACGGATACCATGAGCAAATACCATTTGCAAGATGCCTTGGAACGCATTGAAAACATCTTAGATCCCAAGTAACTTACGGTAGCTGTAGGAAACCCATTTAAAGCACGTAGTTAAAAAAGACCGCCTTTGAGAGCGGTCTTTTTTTTAACCCACATAATCCGTTATTCACCTACAACAAACCGCATTTCGCAACATATCGCAAAAACGCTTGCTTTGTTTTTGTATCTTAGTGTCACCAAAATCTTACATAATGAAAACCTACAAAATCAGGAGCCTGATCTACTTGGGCTGCTTTGTTGCTTCGGCAATCGTGTACTACAATTTTGAACAAGAGCGTTCCTTTAATGGGGGAAATGTCACCATAGAAATGGCCGACACCCAATATGGGGATACCGCCCATGAAGAAAACCCAACGATTACGGAAGAGCTACAAGACGTCCAATAAACGCTGGGCATCTTACGCTTGTTAAAAGCTTCACAAACTTTCTTTTACGGTTAAACCCTATTACGGGCACCAAGTCTTAGGTGTAAATCATAAATCGTAGTACCATGAAGAAAGTAGTTAGTATCGTAGTCTTGTTCGTTGGATTTTTGGGAATGGCCCAAGAAAAAAGGTCACACCTTCCCAAAGAGCCACTGCTTAAGGAGTTGAGCGTTGAACAACTGGCCACCTTGCGCACCAAAAAAATAGCACTTGCGCTCGACCTCGATCAAGACCAATTTGACAAGGTCATGCAAATCCAAGTAGAAAATGCGGCTTTTTATAAAGCAATAGCAGCAGCGCGTGCCGAAAACCGTGAGGACCAAAAAAGGCCTACCGCCGAGGAGCGTTTCCAAATGAAAAATGAGCGTTTGGACAGGCAATTGGCGCAGGAGCAACAATTAAAAGAACTGTTGACAAAAGAGCAATACGCCCTTTGGAAACAGATGAAGATTGAAAAACATGCCCAAGGCAAACAAAGGGCAAAGCGTAAAAAGAGAAGAGGATAGTGTTTTTTGTTGATGTTAAGGCCCCCTTTTTCAGTGTGGTTACTGAAATTCCCATGGGGGCCTTTACCTTTTCCCTAGCTTCCGTTCCAAGGTTGGTTCCTTTATGACCAAAAATAAGGATCCCCTTTTCTTTATAATATCAACTTGTGATTTCCCCTCCAAAAGGTATCATATTCGTAATTTGCGCTATTTAACGTGAATTCGATATAAATTTCATTTTAAGTAATTGACAATTAATATCTTAAATAAAAAGTCAGGTTGAGCCTTTCGGCTGAGCTCAAGATAAACTAAAGTCGAAACCTCCGTAGAAAGGACAATGTTTAAAAACTTCTCGGCTGCCTGCCCGTCCGGCAGGCGGGCGCTCGAAGTGACATAACACGTATTTACTAGCATTTAAGTGGGTACGATTTAAAACTTAGGTCGAACTCACGCTATTTATGTAAAATAAAGTACGTTATACGACAAAACCATCCATGAGACCACCCAAGCATATTCTGCCCACTATTGTTTTGGCACAGTTCTGCTGCACCTCGTTGTGGTTTGCCAGCAATGGGGTCATTGGGGACCTTATAGCCAATTATGGGCTACCGTCCAGTGCGTTGGGGCAGCTGACCTCTTCGGTACAGTTCGGTTTTATTTCCGGGACGCTCTTGTTTGCCCTCTTTACCTTAACGGATAGGTTCTCCCCTAGCCGCTTGTTCTTTATTTGCGGAATATTGGGCGCTTTGGCGAACGGACTTATGCTCTGGCCAGAAAACGGATACACCAGCTTGCTCCTTTTTAGATACTTTACCGGCTTCTTTTTAGCGGGAATCTACCCCGTAGGCATGAAAATCGCCGCCGATTATTTTGATGCCGGCCTAGGCAAGTCGTTAGGTTTTTTGGTTGGTGCCTTGGTGGTTGGTACGGCCTTCCCCCATTTTTTAAAAGGCTTGGGCGGTTTTGTCAGTTGGCAGCGCGTCATTCTATGTACCTCCCTACTTGCGGTATTCGGGGGTGGTTTGGTCTTACTTTTGATCCCTAACGGACCCTATAGAAAGCAGAGCCAAAAACTGGATTTTACCGCTTTTTTTACCGTCTTTAAACAACCAAAATTCAGGGCTGCCGCATTTGGCTACTTTGGGCATATGTGGGAGTTGTATTCCTTTTGGGCCTTTGTTCCCGTGATGCTTGCCCTTTTTAAGGAAACCTATGGTGTAGAACTTTCCGTTCCCTTTTGGAGTTTTGGCATCATTGCCATAGGCGGTTTGGCCTGCGTACTGGGCGGATATCTCTCTCAACAATGGGGTGCCAAAAAAACGGCGGCCACGGCCTTAGGGCTTTCCGGCTGTTGTTGCCTTTTGTTTCCATGGGTGCTGGGTGTTCCCAGTACCGTTTTATTTTTGGCTTTTTTATGCTTTTGGGGCATGGTGGTTATTGCGGACTCCCCCTTATTTTCCACCCTGGTCGCCCAAAACGCCATCCCGGAATTTAAGGGAACGGCCCTCACCATTGTAAACGGTATCGGTTTTAGCATCACCATTGTCAGTATTCTGCTGCTCTCCCTTGCGTATGAATACTGGGGAAGCCCGTGGGTATTTCTACTATTGTCCGCAGGACCGGTATTGGGCTTACTAGGTTTATTTTCCTCCAAAAAATCGTGATTTTGAATGATTTTTGATGCATTATACTTCTATTTCCTATCTAATGACTGTTTTTTCATTCTTATAAATTTTGTATCTTTGAATGATATTTAGTGCATTATAGCCAATTTTATGGCATAACGTCTTAATTTTAATACATCATGAAAGATACTATGACAGACCAAGCCGTAGCTATGGCTTTAGGAAGTTACATCAAGCACCACAGACTACAACAAAACAAGACCCAGACCCAAGTGGCCAAAGCGGCACAAATAAGCCGCTCTACCCTAAGCCTCTTGGAACGGGGCCAAACGGTAACCCTAAGCACCCTTATCCGTGTATTGCGGGTATTGGGCCAGCTGCATGCCCTGCAAACTTTTGAGGTACACCAACGCCCAAGTCCCATAGCCTTGGCAAAACTAGAGCAAAAACAGCGGCAACGGGCCAGTAAGGACGGTACCGCCAACGAACCTAACCCTCCAGCCTGGTAAGTATGGATACGGCTTTTGTAAAAATATGGGGGCAAACTGCAGGGGCCGTTTCTTGGGACGCCGCACAGCAGCTCGCCTATTTTGAGTACGACCCTGTTTTTTTGGACAGGGGTTGGGACCTGGCACCCCTAAAAATGCCGCTACGGCAAGGAACGCGGGTACATGCTTTTCCAGAACTCAGATCGCCTAAGGACCATCCTTTTGATACTTTTAAGGGCTTGCCGGGGCTTTTGGCGGACAGCCTGCCGGACAATTACGGAAACCAGCTTATCAACATCTGGTTGGCACAACAAGGCCGTGCCCCGGAAGCTATGAACCCTGTAGAAAAATTATGCTTTATCGGTATTCGGGGGGTGGGGGCTTTGGAGTTTGAACCTGCCCTGCCAAAAACCAAAAAGACCAGCTTTGATATTGATGTGACCAGCTTGGTGGAAATTTCCCGGGAGATGCTCCAAAAGCGGGAACGCTTTAGCACGGACCTCAACAACGAAAAGTCCAAGGCCGTGACGGATATGCTTAAAATTGGGACCTCCGCGGGCGGGGCACGGCCCAAGGCCGTGATTGCCTACAATGAAAAGACCGAACAAATTCGCTCCGGGCAGGCCAACGCGCCTGTAGGTTATGAACATTGGCTCCTAAAACTGGATGGCGTTAGCGATGTGCAATTGGGCGATACCCAAGGCTATGGCCGGGTAGAAATGGCCTACCACCTCATGGCCAAGGATTGCGGTATTGAAATGATGGAATGCCGCCTTTTGGAAGAGAACGGCCGCGCCCATTTTATGACCAAACGCTTTGACCGCAGCGGCGGCAGCACCAAACACCATATGCAAACCTGGTGCGCCATGGAGCATTTTGATTTTAATGCCATTGGTAGTTTTAGCTATGAGCAGCTTTTGACCACCATGCGTGCTTTGGGCCTCCATTACCAAGAAGCGGAACAACTCTTTAGACGGATGGTCTTTAACGTCTTGGCAAAAAACTGTGACGACCACACCAAGAACTTTGCCTTTATCCTAAAAAAAGACGAAACTTGGCGACTGGCACCCGCCTATGACCTCTGTTATGCCTATAGACCGGACAGCTATTGGGTAAGCCAGCATACGTTGAGCCTTAACGGCAAACGCAAGGACCATACCCTGGCCGATTTTCTGGCCGTAGCCCAGTCCATTG
>CALEYA010000163.1 GCA_937926215.1 uncultured Croceitalea sp.
ATGCAGGTCTGGGGAGATTGGATGGGAAAGCTTCAAGAAAAGGGACAACTTTTGGATGGTTTCCCCTTGGAGTCGGATGGAAAGGTCATCAAGAATAAGGGAACGTTGGTGACCAACGGACCTTATGCTGAAGGCACGGAACTCGTAGGGGGCTATTTGATCGTTTCTGCGCAGCATATGGACGAAGCCGTAGAAATCTCCAAAGGGTGTCCCATCTTTGATTATGAAGGCAGTAATATTGAGGTAAGGGAAATCCTTACTATGGACAATCCCCACTAATGGGAAATAGCACAAGGGCCCGATTTCCCATCGGGCCTCTTTAACTTTATTATGGAACAAGACCTAAGCAAAACCGTAACACATCTTTTTAGGAACGAGTATGGAAAGGTAGTTGCCTTATTGACCAGTAAATATGGGGTTGCCCAAGTGGAAAAAATAGAGGACGCCGTACAGGATACTTTTCTTAAAGCGATGCGTATTTGGGGCTATCAAAGAATTCCGGAAAACCCAACCGCTTGGTTGTATAAAGTAGCAAACAACGGCCTGATCGATAAACTGCGAAAAGCTAAAAAGCTTACGTATACCAGTAGTGATTACCTTATGGAGTCCACTACGGAAGCCGATGGGTTTTGGACGGATAACGAAATTACCGATAGTCAGTTAAAACTCATTTTTGCTTGCTGTCATCCCTCACTATCCACGGAACATCAGGTTATTTTAAGTCTTAAATTGATTGGGGGTTTTAGCAACAAGGAATTGGCAGAGGCATTGCTTAAAAAAGAAGAGACGGTTGCCAAATCGTTCACTAGGGCAAAAAAGAAGTTTAGGGAAGAGGTACAACTGCTTCAAATCCCGGTACAAATGGGTCTGCAATCCAGACTTTTTGTGGTGCTACAGGTTATTTACCTCCTTTTTTCGGAGGGCTACGCCGCAACCACGGGTGGGCAAATAGTAAAACGCGATATCTGTTATGAATCCTTGCGCTTGGCCTTGTTGCTCAAAAAGAATCGCTACTGCCAGCATCCCAACTTAAATGCGCTCATTGCACTCATTTGTTTCCATGCCTCCCGTTTTGATGCGCGCATCAATGCTGATGGAGAATTGGTGACCCTTGAGTTTCAGGATAGGAAGTTGTACAACAGGGAACTGATTGCTATCGGAAGTTCCCATTTAGAAGATGCGGGGACTGCTAACCAGCCGCCATCCAGGTACCACTTAGAGGCTGCGGTCTCCTATGAGCATTGTGCGGCACCTTCTTTTAAGGAAACCGATTGGGCCAACATCTTACTACTTTACAACCTGCAATTGCAGACCCAGTATTCCCCAATGGCCGCATTGAATAGGATCGTGCCTTTGGCAAAAGTACAGGGGGTAGAAAAGGGACTTGCAGCATTGGAAGATTGGAAATGCAAGAATGATTATCAGCAAGTTGCCTTGTTTTACACGATAAGGGCCGAACTGTTGGCCGAGTTGGAAAGGGAGTTTAAGCCAGATTTGGAACGGGCCATTTCGTTAACCGAGAATATGTTGGTAAAACGCCATTTGGAGAAAAAACTTGCAGATGGGTAAAGGGAAGGGAAGAAAAGAAAATGCTGTGGGATGTCGAAAACAAAATTGAAGGAACTCTTCCAGCTTATGCCATTTTTGCTTTGTTCTTTTTAGTTATGAATTTCAAGGATTTTTTTACACGGCTATTTTTATCCAAGTACAATCGTGCTACTTGATTGACGGGGGTATTGTTTTTAAGGATATTGATTTCTAGTCTCACTGGAGCAATTGTAGTTTCCACTTTTATCTCGTTGGTATTTCCTAAAGCGGTAGCGGTGATAAAAAGGGCGAAAAAAAGAGTTACGATTGCTTTCATGACATAAGTAATTTTACATGGTAAAATTACTTTGAACAGTTTTCAACCTCCATTTTTGTCGCTTAACCCCATTAAAAATCGATTAAAAACAACCGCTTGGATAAACGGTATAATAATACCGATAACGGTTTTTGAGCGCCCAAACCGCTCATCGGTGAACAGTGCATTTTATCTGGGATTTAGCATACCCATCTAGTAATCATCCTAAAAAAAGCTCAATGGTTGAAGACTACTTTTTTCTTATCCTCTAGTAGAAACCTATAACTTTTGGACGAGCTTGGTATACCTATCCCCATTGCTTGAAAGCAGGACCATGGCATACAGACCGGAGGGTAATTGTTCCAATAAGATGAAATTTTGACCCGGATCAATGGGTTTGGAGAGAATAAATCGCCCATCAAGACCATAAATTTCCAGTTGTGCCACGACGGATTCGGTATCCTTACTTATAATGTTGATGCCATTGGCGATGGGATTGGGAAAGCTTATAAAAGCCGTTTCAGATAAAAATATCGCCTGTGTTTCTTCCGAAAGTAAAACAGACCCATCCGTTAGGGTAGTTTTTAAACGATAGGTATTGCTACCCTCTTGGGGCACATCATCCGTAAATTGTAGCTGAAGACTGCTTGGGGCATTGGTTTCTGCAATAGTGGTAAACGTATCGCCTTGCTTTTTCTCTACAGTGATGCTGGATACATTAAAAATACTGGATAATACCGCTTGTAGTTCAATTGCAGTATTGTTCTGGTCCGCTTCCGCAAACAAAAAACTACTGTAACAATTGACCGGAAAATCACTGGTATCCAGGGTTTCACTGCGTACACCAGAAGCGCCATTGGCAAATAGGGGGCGTATGGCAAAATAGGACGAGCTGTCTTGCCTGTTTTGTACTACATAGGTGGTATCCGTAACTTGGGCTATGGCCTGTAAACGGTTCCCTGTTAAGCTATAAACGGAATAGGCTTCCGCCGCAAGGGAAGGCTTCCATTGTAATTCTAAGGTGTCATCACAATTTAAGCCCACGGATACTTGGTTAATACGTGAAATGAAAAAAGGATCGGATAGATACTCTTGGGTCCCGTCACTAATTTTTAACAGCGCGGGGGTATTCACATCTTCTGGGGGCGTCCATAAGAAATAGCCTTGTTCGAGCGGAACATCGTCCGTAATGGTTTCCCAAGTTATTCCATCGTCATAGCTAACGGAAAGTGAGCCGTTTTGTGCAGCCAGGGTACTATTCCATCTTAAGTAGGTAGGAGTCTCGCCATCGTAAGGCAGATTGTCCCCTTCTAAAGGGTACTTCCATTCAAAACTAGTTGCCGCATCCCAGCTATAGGCAATGGCAAATTCTTGATGTGGACTTTGAAGATCAAAAGGGTTCACCAGGATGTCCAATTGTCCCGACTCCGAAGAAGGGATGGTGACTTGTTCTATGGTATTGA
This sequence comes from uncultured Croceitalea sp., assembly GCA_937926215.1. Classification (GTDB taxonomy): domain Bacteria; phylum Bacteroidota; class Bacteroidia; order Flavobacteriales; family Flavobacteriaceae; genus Croceitalea. Next base: position 3,307 of record CALEYA010000163.1, read on the forward strand.
GATGGTCCATCCCTCTTTCTGCCTCCGCCCCAAGGGCGGTTATGAAAGGACTACTGTCCAGAACCCACGGCAAATAGGTTTGATCTGGGGTGGAAACGGATAGGTCCAGGTCGTTTACCAAAGCCTTTCCGTCGTTTGCATTTGCTGGTAAATCCGTCCAAACCAACGTAATCTTGATGTTTGTTGCCCCTTCTGGGATAGAAATGCGGTAGGTTTTAGGTGTGCTGGCAAATGCGGAGTCGACCAAAAAAGTGCCTTCCTTTTGGATTTTCAGGGCCTTATCGGCATTTAAATTGCCGTAACCGGTATCAAAATCGGGTCCTTTTGGGCCAATATCATCCGCGCTACCCAAGAGCATTGCCTTTATTAAGGAAGCGGGGGGCACCATGTTAAAAGATTGCTGGTAATATTCTTGGAGTAGCCCCACCACCGCACTGGTCAATGCCGTAGCATTGGAAGTCCCAATGATACTGTAAGCCACGAGTTCGGGTTTTACCCTACCGTCAAATGCGGGTCCTCTGGATGAAAAGGACATGCGTTGGTATTCTTCGTCCACGGCACCAACGGTGAGTATGTTTTTGGCCATTTTAAAATTTCCGGTGAGATTGGCGTAAGAACCCAACCCACTGTAAGGCCCATCGGCGGGAATTTGCTCCCCGGCGTTTCCTGCGGAGAAAATGTGCAACTCGGTAGGATTGTTATAAGCTTGAAGATCATAAGCTTCCGCCAGAATACCATAAAAGTTTTCAATTTGTGTTCCGTAGGAATGATTCTGGACAAAGATTCCATTTTGGGAAAGGTTCTGGGAATCGTCCGGAAAGATGTTTTCAAAATTGGACAAGCTAATTTTTGCGCTGGGGGCAATTCCCTTTCCCTTAATGGAGGAGTTCCCCAATCCTGCCATAATTGTGGCCATATCCGTAGCATGCCCGTCTACTGTTGCAGAAGCTAAAGGAGAGGGTACAAGTTTATCGATAAGATCAATATCATTGGCAAAAAATTGATTGTCTTTTAGTGAAATAACAAGGTCTTCCCCAAAAGTATCCTCTAGCTCACCTTGAAACTTGGGAATCGAGTTTATGGAAGGGTTAAGATCCAGCACGGTACTTTCTAAATGGGGAACAAAAGACTCGTTGCCAATAAATTGGATTTCCGACCTAGGTAATAATGAGGCAAGAATGTCTTCCTTGTTGCCATAGAGTTGGATATGGTTTCCGTAAACGCCCTTCACTACAATCGAATTCACTTCTTTTAGTACGGCCATTGTGTCTTCCGGTGAAGCGGATTTCACCACAAAGGAGGAAGGGCCTGCGCTTGAATCTTTTAACAGGTTTTCCGAAAGTTTCCAACGGTTGTTTGCTTCAACTAGCGGAAAATTAGTGGACAGTGTGTTCCATTGTTCTTCGGGAAACGAAACCACAAAATGGGATCTATCCAAGCGTCGTAGGACCGTAAGATGGGTTATATGCGAAAGCGCATTGGGGTTTGCTCTTAAGATAGCAGTGGTCCAGGGGCTTTTTTTCTCGTTTTCCACAATCGTATGGGGCATTCCATCACCTATAAAAACCTGCCATTTTGTGGCTATACTTTCTTGGGCTTGTATGCTAACCATACAAACAAACAAGAAAAACCATAGAAAACTTGAGGATTGCGTCATAAAGTAAAAAACTAGAAGAAAATTAAGATAATATTTACAAAATTGAAGGATTTTACAAATTACTTTAATAAATTGTTAACAAGAAATTTCTTGAAAATAGCTTATGTATTAACTTTAAATCTTACAGAAAATGAAAAGTAGTTTAAATTTTTTGACATGTTTGTCAATGGTAGGAATGGCCTTTTTTACATCCTGCGAAACTGAAGATGTACTCGTGGAAGAGGAAGCCGTAAGCGAGTTGGAAGTAAGCCCCGCTTTACGGGCACAGCTTGACAATTTAGCCTTGAGCAGTACGGTAGTAGAACCTTATGCCGTCACCTTTCCGGATGGAAGTGAATTTTCCGGCTTTTTGGTCGGAGGTGATATTATGATGACCCAAGAGGAAATCATGAGCAGAAGTATTTACGCGGATGAAGGGGGTATCCAAAGCGAACAGTACAGGACCAACAATTTAGTGAGTAGTCCTAGGACCATAAGTGTCATAGGATATACCGGTGGCGGTTTTGGATTGTCCAGTAGGGGTAGGACCGGATTGCGGAGGGCAATCAACAATTACAATAATTTGAATTTGGAAGTGCGTTTTACACTGCGTTTTGCGGCCAGCACCAATGCGGATATCGTGGTATTTGACAATACGGCAAACAACCCTGGTTTGGCTGGCGGGTCTGCAGGATTTCCATCTGGGGGCAATCCCAACAAGTTTGTGCAAATCTATGGTTTGGCAGGCAGCTCCAGTGATGTAAACGAGCATGTGGTCACCCACGAGATTGGTCATTCCATGGGATTCCGTCATACTGACTTCTTTAGCAGACAAAGCTGTGGGGACAATGTCAATGAAGGTAGTGCTGGTGTAGGGGCCATTCACATCCCCGGTACGCCTACGGGCTTTGACCCAAATTCCATTATGTTGGCTTGTTTTAGCAATGGTACCAATGGGGAGTTCAACAACAATGACAGAATAGCGCTTCGCTTTTTGTACTAGCGATACTGTTTTGACAAGTAATTTATATAAAAGGTCATCTGGAAACTGTTTTCCGGATGACCTTGTTTTTTAGAAACAGCTACTGCTAATGCCGGAGTACGATTTTTTCATCGTTTTTAATGGTAGTGTTCAATAACACCCTTCCTTTTTCTGCAATGGATACGTCAAGGACATTGTTGTTCCGTTCTACGGAAATATCAAACGCTTTTCCGGATACGTATACATTTTTTAAGCTCAAGCTGTCCCATCCATTTGGCAGACTAGGGGACAATTCCAGTTTGTTAAAGCCCAGAGGTTCCATACCCAATAATCCTTCCGTCAAAATACGGCAATAGAGGGCGCTTTCCGCGGAGAGGTGTTTCATATTGTTTTCTGGAAAGGCTTCAATGGCATAAGGCACATGATTGCCCAAAAGACGCTTGGCGGAATAACTCTTTAAACGGTCAAAGGCCAAATCTACTTCGCCTACCTTCATGGCACCCCGCAAGGCGTATAAAGTTGCCCGATCCCAAAAAATGGCATCCTTTGCGGGTACTTCCGGATTTAATTCCACCAAAATACCGTTCTCCGTCCACAGCTTATCGAACAATGCCTTTAAGGTGCCTTCCTTACGGTCAGTGATACCCATGGTCAAAGGCAGGCAAATCCAATGTCGTAACAAGCTGTTTTCCTCAAAATATTTATAGGTCTTCAAACCTTCCATGGCGGCACCAAAATAGCTATCGATGACTTTTTCCATGGTTTTGGCACGCTTACGGTATAGCTCGGCTTTTTTAGGGAATCCCAATTCCTTGGCCAAACTGGAGGCGTATTTAAGTCCGCCATAATACAAGGTAGACGTAGAAAGATTGGCACTTCCGGTAGTGATACGTCCTTCCATTTCATCGGATTCGGATGCAATGGCCCCAGCGGCATTTCGTTTCTTATGACAGTAGTTGATGGACCATTCGATCAAAGGCCAAAGCTTTTTGGCTTCTTCCTTATCGCCAGCGGCCAATAAGTATAAGGAGGTTCCGTAGGCAATCATAGCAGCGTCCCCGCGGTCCAAATGCCGCATGGGAAAGTTGCCATCCACCTCAAAAGCATAGGGGATGTGGGTATCCGTTGTTGGGATATTTTCCAAAAATTTTTGATAGGTATTGAATGCGGCAGTCGTCCCTTTTTCATACCCCAAATAGGGAAAAAAGGGCCCACTGTACTCTACCTGGTCGTTGGCCCAAATACCTACATAATAATTGCCACCTCCCGGGGAATGGACCAAGCCCATGGAGGAATCAAAAATACTTTCTGCCGCCCGAATTTTGGAAAAATAAAAGAGGGTGTTGATGATAGGATCAGGAGTTTTCAATTGGAGTTGATCGTACAATTCGTCCAAAAATGCCTGGCGTTGTCCGTAGGCTTTTTCAAAATTGAAATCGTTTGTTTTTTCATCATTGAGCACGGCACCGTAGTAAATGGGAAAACTATAGGTGGAGTTGGGTGCTAGCGCAATACTGTCCATGGCAGTAGAGAACACCCGGTGTTTGTAAGAGCCTTTATACCCATGCTGACTTTGGGTAAGGTCCACGTTGGAAAAGCGTATTGTTTGGCTTTTATCCGAAATATTTTTCACGTCCCATTGTTCTACCAAAAAGCGGTCTTCCATAGAGGGATAGAGGGTCTTGGTAACTTGAAGCCCTTGGACCGGGCTACAGTGGAAAATCAGCTTGCCAGCAATGGAAACGGAATCTACTTTAGAGGGTACGATCAGTTTTTCACCTAAAATAATGGTGGGGGAAACCCCATCATCCGTCGTACGTCTAAAATAGGCCCTAAACTTTTTCCAGTCTGGTTCGTTAGATTTGTTATAGGTGCGTAATTGCGGAAAGATGACATCCCTGGAGATACTCAAATTTTTAAGCGAGTCAATTTCATAATAGATAATGGCAGAGACTTTTCTGCCAGATAGTTCTATATTGTCCTTATGGGGTAAACGCTCTTCTTGGGTGAGGTCCCAAACAATTTTTTTGCCGTCAACAGGTTTCCAATACTCTTGGGCAAATCCAATGGTAATGCTGAGGAAGAAAAATAAGGGATACAGAATTTGGCGTGTCATAAAAAAATGAATAGTTAGTGTATGGTAATGAAATTCGTCAATTTTTAAAGACTAGAGGCTTAAAATTCAGTAAAACTCCGATATATCCATAGGGTTTTCACAGAAGTTGCATGCTAGCTAAGTTCCCAACCCTTGCGATACTCCCGTGAAACCCACTCATTGGCTTTTTCATAATTGGTGATTCTCATGTTCTCACCGTCCCAAAGGAGTTTTCTGCGACCGGGATATTCGTACGGAGCCCAATCCCCTACTTTTTTCCCTGGTTTTAGGCGTTTGTATTGATAGGCCTTTACGGCAAGGTTCCCCATAAGCACCGTTTCCGTTAAAGGTCCGGCTTTGGAAAAATCGGAAGAGGTAGCGGAACCGTTGATACAGCCCTCCACAAAATTGGCAATATGGCCATCCATGCTATTGGGAATCCGGGGGTAAATAGGCGTTGGGGGTTTGTAAAGGTCCATAAGCCCAGAAGGCAACAACCGGGCATTTTTGGAATAGGTATCTGCCACAATAATGCCTTTATCGCCATACATAACGGTACCACCGCCACTATCCCCAATGCTTTCGTTGTCCTTCAATTCATCCGGCAAGTCCGGTTTTAGGCCACCGTCATACCAATTTAATTGGATATCGCCATGTGTTTCATGTTGAAACTTGAGGTGTATTTTGGAAGATGGGGGGCAGGACGGACTGTAATCCGCTTCTACAAAATCACCTACCCATACCGTGGTGCAGCTGGCTTCTGCCTCCGTAGGATAGCCCAAATCCAACACGCTAAAGGGGGTTTCCATAATATGGCAGCCCATATCACCCAAAGCGCCCGTACCAAAATCCCACCAGCCACGCCACTTGAACGGAAGGTAGGCATCGTTATAATTTCGCATGGCTGCAGGACCCAACCACAGGTCCCAATCCAAACCTTTGGGAATTTTATGTTTTTGGGCAGGGATTGGCACCCCTTGCGGCCAGACAGGTCGGTTTGTCCAGCAGTCGATAGTGTGTACTTTTCCAATAATCCCAGACTCTACCCATTCGCGTGCCTTTCTGCTGTCATCACTAGAAGCACCTTGGTTTCCCATTTGCGTAACGATACCATTTTCGGCAGCTACTTGGGTCATCAAACGGGCTTCTTGTATATTATGTGTCAATGGTTTTTCTACGTACGCATGTTTTTTCTCGCGCATAAAAGGTAGGGCTATGGACGCATGTGTATGGTCCGGTGTTGCTACCATAATGGCATCCAGTTCCCCCAAATGGTTGTCATATACCTTTCTAAAATCTTGATATCGTTTTACGTTGGGGAATGCCTCGTAGGTCTGCTTGGCCCGGCGGTCGTCCACATCGGCGAACGCCACAAATTTCACTTTATTGGTAGCTGCCATGCCCCGCACAACACCGCTACCCCTGCCACCAACGCCAAAAGCACCTACATACAAGGTATCGCTGGGGGGAACATGGGTTTTCCCCAAAACAAAACTGGGGACAATGGTAAATGCAGCTGAAGCCGATGCGGCATTTTTAAGGAACTTTCTTCGTTGCATGGGAATGGTCTTTAGTTGTGCTAGGAAGATACAAAAAAGCCCAAACTTTTAGGGTAGCACAATTAGAGCTTTCCATTCCATTCGGCATAAAACTGCTCCAAAAAATCCAGCATGTATCGGTGTCGGCCTTCGGCTATTTTTTTTCCGGTAGGTGTATTCATTTTATCCTTGAGCAAAAGCAACTTTTCGTAAAAATGGTTGATGGTAGGTGCTTTGGATTTTTTATAGGTCTCTTTATCCATATCCAGCTGTGGCGGGATATCCGGATGAAACAATTCCCTGTTCTTAAACCCACCGTAGTTGAAAGCACGGGCAATACCAATGGCCCCAATGGCATCCAAGCGGTCGGCATCCTGCACTACTTGCAGCTCTTTGGAGGTAAACGGGACCTCGTTTGCATCCAAAGAATTCTTAAAGGACATGTTTTCAATGATTTTTACCACATGGTCAATGGTATGGTGATGGACATTTTGCTCCTGTAAAAATTCCTTGGCTATTCTTGGGCCAATGGTCTCATCGCCATCATGGAACTTTGGGTCCGCAATATCATGTAACAAGGCTGCCAAGCTGACCACCAAGATATTGACTTCTTCTTCCCGCGAGAGTAAGAGCGTATTGTTAAAAACCCGTTGGATATGGAACCAATCGTGTCCTCCCTCTGCCCCCATCAAGGTGGCTTTTACAAAAGCGATGGTCTCTTCTACTAAGGCGGCATCCGTCATTATTAATAGTTGATATCTTTCGTGATTATTTCTTCAACCTTGGCAATCAAGGTGTCCGCATCTTTGGTGTTTTCCAAGGGTGGGTGGACCTTGAACGTTACGTGTGCCCCAAGCCCCATGGGAAACTGTCCAAATCGCAGTAATTTCCAGGAATTGTTGATGGTTATGGGGACTACCAATGCAGAAGGGGCTTTTCTAAGCAGCATTTTAAGTCCCATAGGTTTAAAAGGCTTTGGTTTACCGGTCCTACTGCGGGTTCCTTCAGGAAAAATGACGGCACTTCGCTTATTCGCTTCAATATAACTGCCCAATTTTCCAATTTCTAGAATGGCCTGCTTCCCATCTTTTCTGTCAATCAATGCAGAACCGCCATGGCGCAGATTGTAGGAAACACTGGGAATGCCTTTGCCAAGCTCTTTTTTGGCGACAAACTTGGGATGGTACTTGCGCATATGATAGATGATGGGCGGAATGTCATACATGCTTTGGTGATTGGTCACAATGATCAACGGCACGCCCGTAGGAATGTCTTGATTATTGGTAAAGGTGTAGCGTGTGCCCAAAATATTGGTGGATCGCATTAAAAACCAGTTTAAGGTGCTTACGCTCCATTTGTGCGCCGAATACCCTAAAACTTTAAAACAAAACCATTGGATAGGATGAAATACGATCAAGGCCAAGCCAAAAAAGAGGAAGAAAAGGATGGTTATGGGATACGATAAAATTTTCATGGTACTGCAAAACTAAAAAACCACTCCAAAACGAAGTGGTCTTTTTCCAAGATTATTTTGTGCTATTCCCTTATGGAAATTTGGCAAAAAGTCTTAACAATGTTCGTTGTAGGCTTCCATTAGATTTTCTGCAATCATTTCTGCCGGACGTCCCTCAATATGGTGGCGCTCGATCATATGGACCAATTCCCCGTCCTTGAACAAGGCCATACTTGGCGATGATGGAGGAAAAGGAACCATTGCTGCCCTTGCGGTATTCACCGCATCGGTATCGACACCCGCAAAAACGGTGGTCAAATGATCTGGTCTTTTGCCATTTTGTAAGCTTAATTTGGCAGCGGGTCTCGCATTGGCGGCAGCACAGCCACAAACGGAGTTGACTACCACCAAGGTCGTGCCTTTTTGTTCCAACGCCTTTTCAACGGCCTCACTTGTATATAATTCTTCAAACCCGGCAACGGCCAAGTCGTTTCTCATAGGTTTCACTAATTCTTCTGGATACATAACGTATTTTTTTAATCGCATCAAAGATAGGGGTTTTGTCGAATTTCTATATGTTACTTAACAAATCCGACCGTTTTCTTTTTTGTCTAAACCCCTATCTTTGAATCCTTAAAAGCAAGGAAGCATGATTAAATGGGCTGGGGCCATTATTGGATTTTTTATTCGGGGGTTGGCCGGTGCGGTACTTGGTTTTTTGGCGGGGAGCTTTCTGGATAGTTTGGGAGGGCAAAATACCCGTAAACCCCGTTCTGTTTTTGATGATTTAACCCGTAAGAACGTATCCCCGGCCGATTTTGAACTCAATTTATTGTCCCTATGTTCCATTATCATTAAAGCGGACGGACAGGTAAGTCAGCGGGAACTGGATTATGTGCGGCAGTATTTTTTAAGCACCTATGGTAAAGAGAAGGCCAACGCCATTTTTAGGACCTTTAATGATGTAATCAAAAAACGTGAAGTTTCTGCACAGCGTATCTGCAGCTACCTTAACCAAAGGACCCGTTATGAAGTGCGCTTGCAATTGCTCCACTTTTTGTTTGGCATCGCGCAGGCGGATGGGAACGTTAGTAAGCCGGAAGTAAGTAAATTGAGGGAACTAGCCGGATACCTGCGGATAGGCCAACGGGATTTTGACAGTATCATGGCGATGTTTGTCAAGGCTGCGGACAATGCCTATAAAATTCTGGAAATCCCTAAGGGCGCTACCGACGATGAGGTAAAAAAAGCCTATCGGAACATGGCCAAAAAATACCATCCAGATAAGGTCATCACGGATAACGAGGCCATTAAAAAAGGGGCGGAAGAGAAGTTTAAGGAAGTGCAAAAGGCCTATGAAGTAATCCAGCAAGAGCGGGGAATGGCGTAATTTTAGAGTTTGAAGTTGTCCTATGCCCAAAATTATTCTTAAGACATATATAAACGCAGGCAGGGACATTGTCTTTGATGTATCACGAAGTATAGATTTACATAAAATTTCAACTTCTTCCACAAATGAAACGGCCATTGCCGGAAAAACTAAAGGGTTGATCAGTCTAGGGGAGCAGGTTACTTGGCGGGCTAAACATCTAGGTTTTTATCAAACACTGACTTCAAAAATTACCCAGTATGACCGTCCGAACACTTTTACGGATGAAATGGTGGAAGGAATCTTCAAAAAATTCAAACATCAACATAGTTTTAAAGAAAAAGATGGAGGTACTTTGATGAGTGACGTTTTTGAGTTTGAATCCCCTTTTGGTATCTTGGGAAAATTGGCAAATGTTCTATTCCTAAAACGATATCTTCAATCTTTTTTAGCGGAACGAAATAAAGTGATTAAGGCATATGCAGAATCCGGATACTGGAGAAAGGTACTAACAACTATGAACGAATAACCAACTAACTAAAATAACAATGGAAGATTTTTTCTTTTACATAAAATTGGGTTTGGAACATGTGCTTGACCTAGGCGCGTATGATCATATTCTATTTTTAGCGGCCTTGGCGGTACCCTTTACGTTCAAAAGTTGGAAACACGTGGTGCTTTTGGCAACGGTTTTTACCATTGCCCATTGTACATCCTTGGCGTTTTCGGTTTACGGTATTTACAAAGTTGATGTTGGCCTTATCGAATTTTTGATTCCGGTCACCATCGCCCTTACGGCACTATTTAACCTTTACCAGGTATTGTTAAAGCGGGAATATATCAACCTTAGCTTCCACCTGTTGGCAACGGCCTTTTTTGGAGTGGTCCACGGTTTTGGCTTTTCCAATTATTTCAACCTGTTAATGGCGGAAGAGGAAAACAAGTTGGGCCCTTTGCTGGGCTTTGCTACGGGAATAGAACTATCACAGGTCACTATTATCTTCATCGTTTTGGGGGTAGCGTACTTCTTTCAATCGGTTTTAAAGCTAAATTCGCGCCTTTTTGTAGGGATCGCCTCTATTTTAATTCTTTTTGTCACAATACCTATGTTGTTAGAGACGTTCCCTAAGTAGGCATACGTTAAAATTAATGGAACAAGGTTGTGCGGGTCTGCCAAAGCAGGTATATTTAGGTATTAGCATAGGAATATGGAGTTGAGCAAACAGGAAAAATACGACCGTGCCTATTTACGGATGGCCCAAGAATGGGGACAGCTTTCATATTGTAAAAGAAAACAAGTAGGTGCCCTGATCGTTAAAAACCGGATGATTATTTCGGATGGCTATAACGGCACGCCTACCGGTTTTGAAAATTTTTGCGAAGATGATGAAGGTGTCACCAAATGGTATGTGTTACATGCGGAGGCCAATGCCATTTTAAAAGTGGCTTCCTCCACACAGTCCTGTGAAGGGGCTACATTGTACATTACTTTGTCGCCTTGTAGGGAGTGCAGCAAGCTTATCCATCAGTCTGGCATAAAACGTGTAGTCTATCAAAAAGCCTATAAGGACAATTCCGGGCTTCAATTTTTGGAACGCGCAGGCGTTGCCATTGAACATATGCCTATTGTAGAAGAAACGGTCTAAGTACCGAGCCCCAAATTATGAAGAAGAAATATAGTTACTTGTTACCTACCGTATTGGCTCTTGCCATTGCCTTGGGTATTTTTATAGGGGGGAAACTCCATTTTAATGACACTCCGGAGAAACTCTTTTCCACCAATTCCAAGAAGGACAAACTCAATCGGCTTATCGATTATATCGATTATGAGTATGTGGATGAAATAGATACGGATAGCATTGTTGATGTTACCGTAAACAACATTTTGGGCAAGTTGGACCCCCATTCCGTATACATTCCACGGAGTGAGATGGAAGCGGTCTCAGAAAGTATGAAAGGTGATTTTGTGGGGATAGGAATCCGCTTTAATATGTATCGTGATACGTTGACCGTAGTACGCACCATAAAAGGCGGCCCTAGTGCCAAAAAGGGATTGCAAGCAGGGGATAAAATTCTGATGGCCGATGGGGATACCTTATACGGCCGAAGAATAGCCAATAAAAACCTAGTCCATAAATTGAAAGGTAAAAGTGGCTCCAGGGTAAAACTTAAGGTCTTCCGGAAATCCGAAAATAAAAGCTTTGATGTAGTTATAAAAAGGGATGTTGTGCCCATAAAAAGTGTGGATGCCAATTTTATGTTGAACAACACCATGGGGTATATCCGTATCAATCGCTTTGCGGAATCTACGTTTAAAGAATTCAAGAAAGCCCTTTTGGAACTCCGTAAACAAGGGGCCACCAAATTGGTGCTGGACCTGCGGGACAACCCGGGCGGCTATTTGGGCATTGCGGAAAAAATGGCGGATGAGTTTTTAGAGGATGGAAAACTCATATTGTTTACCAAAAATAAAAAAGGAAAGGTCAAAAAAGCTTATGCTACGGAACGGGGCAGTTTTGAGGATAGTCCGGTCTATGTGTTGATCAATGAACGGTCCGCATCGGCCAGTGAAATTATTGCCGGTGCCCTGCAGGACAATGATATTGGAACCATTGTAGGCAGACGTTCTTTTGGCAAAGGTTTGGTGCAACGCGAAATGGATTTGGGTGATGGTTCCGCGGTGCGGTTAACGGTTTCCAGATACTACACCCCAACGGGGCGTTCCATTCAAAAATCATATAAAAAAGGCCATAAGGACTATTATCAAAGGTTTATGGAGCGTTACAACAGTGGCGAACTCATTTCCGTAGATAGCATAAAAGTGGCCGACTCCCTAAAATTTACAACGCCAAAAGGCAAAGTGGTCTATGGAGGTGGGGGTATCATACCGGATGTTTTTGTGCCCATAGGGTCTTTGGATAAAGAACGCATTGAAAGCTTGGATTCCTCTGGATTTTTCTCCGATTTTGTTTTTAAGTTCCTAGAAAAGGACAGGACGCGCTTTGCCAATTACCCGCAAAAGGAATTCATGGAAGAATATAGGGTGGACGATATTATCTTCGAACGTTTTATCGATTACCTGATCAATGGTGGTATTGAATTGGATTTTTACGGGAGCGATACGTTGATCAAAACGTATTTAAAAGCCAATATGGCAGAGCAATTGTATTCGCCTAATTTGGGCGCGCAAATCAAATCTTCGGAAGATAATATGCTAAAGCGGGTGTTGGATTTGGATGCCGAAGTCCTAAAGAATATGGATGAAGCCCTTATTAGGAGCAGGGATTAATGCTTCTTTATTTTATCGGAAATTTTACGGGAGGTATTAAAAATCAACAGCAATACGATAGCGCATAAAGAGGCCATAATACCAATACAAGCAATAAGGCTATCCCCCTCAAACAGATTGTTGAAATCCAAAATGGTAACATTGTAAATGGCAAGCCCAAGAGCAATAAGCACTAAGACTAAGACAAAAGTTCTGTTCATAGGATATCGTTATAACAAGGCATTAATATTTGTAGCGAATAACTTCACCGAAATTGCCAGTAAAATTACACCAAAAACCTTTCGTATGACGCTAAGCCCATTTTGGCTGAGTACCCGTTCAATTTTTTTAGAGGATTTTAATACTGCAAAAACAAAAACAATATTCACTAGAATGGCCACAATGATATTTTCCACGTAGTATTCCGCGCGCAAAGCTAGAATGGAGGTGAGCGTTCCTGCACCGGCAATCATGGGAAACGCAATAGGCACAACGGAGGCACTTTCCGGTTCATCGTCCTTAAAAAGGGTTACTCCCAAGACCATTTCCAAAGCCAGGAAAAAGATGACAAAGGCCCCGGCGACAGCAAAGGAGTTCACGTCGATACCAATAAGATTTAAAATGCTTTCCCCCACAAAAAGAAAGGCCACCATTAAACAAGCAGCAACTATGGACGCTTTGCCAGATTGGATATGTCCCACCTTTTGCCTTAAGGAAATGACAATGGGAATGCTTCCCAAAATATCGATAACGGCAAAAAGCACCATACTGGCGGTTGCAATTTCTTTAAAGTCGAAATTCATACGGATGGTTTAATAGAATACAAAATTACATCTAAAATAGAGGACTCCATGGGCAGGGATGATTAAATTAGCGGCATATTTAAGAAGTATGTTCCAAATAGATAACACCTTGATCTCCGAAGAAATTTTAGAAAAGGATTTCGTTTGCAACCTAAGCGCATGCAAAGGCGCCTGTTGTGTAGACGGGGAGGCCGGCGCGCCTTTAGAGGACAAGGAGACCGAAATTTTGGTGGATATCTACGCCCAAGTAAAGCCGTTTTTGCGGGAGGAAGGTCTTGCGGCCATAGCGGAGCAAGGGGCTTTTGTAAAAGGCGAAGATGGCGAATGGGAAACGCCCTTGGTAAATAAAAGCGAATGTGCCTATGTTATTTATGATGATAAGAAGGTCGCCAAATGCGGATTGGAGGAGGCCTATAATGCAGGGGCAACCTCTTGGAAGAAACCCATTTCTTGTCATTTATACCCCATACGGACCAAAGAGTATACCGCCTTTACGGCGGTAAACTACCACAAATGGGAGATTTGCGACCCCGCCTGTAGCTTAGGTGCCGAACTAAAAGTACCTATCTACAAATTTGTAAAAGAATCGTTGATCAGAAAATTTGGCAAGCAATGGTATGCCGAGTTGGAAGAAGTAGCGGAAAAGCACAATTCTTAAAAAGCGCAGTAAGGGATTTGGAGGCGTGGTCAGCTTTAGATTACGGGGACTTCAAGCACTATTTTGGTTCCTTTGGGTTGCCCGCCATCTTCAAACAAGTCGATAATCTCCACACTAAAATCATATTGGTAGTCTTTGGCAAAATTGGCCAAACGCTCTTTGGTGATATCGATACCAACGGATTTTCGTTTAAGGACCCTGTTCTCTTTGATTTCTTCGGAAACTTTTCTGCCTACCCCATTATCGACTATAGCAATTTGGATATGGCTTTCGTCTTTTCTTGTAATATTTATCCAAATATTTTTTTGACCCTCCTTGGCAGAGAGACCATGCCAAATGGCGTTTTCTAAAAAAGGTTGCAATACCAAGGACGGAATCTTTACCTGTTCCGGATGGATACCGTCTTCAATAGCGATGTTGTAATCAATTTCATTGGAAAACCTGATGTTTTCAATATTGAGATACAACTCCACGGTTTCCAATTCTTCCGAAAGTTGGGTTTCCTTTAAAGAAGACCCTTCCAAGATACGCCTTACCAGTTTTGAAAATTTGTTCAGGTAGTGTACGGCATTCTTTTGTTCATTGTTAATAATGTAAAGTTTAATGGAATTTAAGGAGTTGAACAAAAAATGGGGGTTCATTTGACTCCGCAACATATGCTGCTCCAAGCCCAATACCCGCTTCTCATTATTGGATTGGTATTGGCGGTACATGATAAACAATATGGTGGCTATAAGGCCTATGACCAGGGCACTGACCAAAATGGTGGTTTGGTTTTTCCGCAAGCGTAACCGTATAAGTTCGTTGTCCTTTGCCAATACCGATATCTGACTGGTTTTCTTTTCACTTTCATACCTTAGGATAAGGTCGTTCATATACCTTAGGTTACGCTCACTGGTAATTTCCTTGTCAAACCGATCGGCTTCCTTGTAATACAGAAGGGCTTCTTGGTAGTTGCCTTTATTGATTTCCAAATCGGAGAGGTGTTTGTTGGCATACATGACCATACTGGGAATCTCACCTTGGCTGGCCATTTGCTTGCCAGTTTTCATGTACTTTTCGGCCTCCTTCAAATTCCCTAGACTTAAATATGCCCATCCTAGATTAATAAGCATGGAGGAAGAAATAAAAGGATCACCGATAACTGTGGCAGGCTGCTCTATTTGTTTTAGCAATTGTAAGGCTTCTTTTGGTTTGGCCTGCTTCAGGTATATTTGGGAAATACTGTTTTTGCAGATGACTTGCCCATAACTATTGCTAATTTCCTCATTGATGGAAAGGGATTTTCTGTAGTAGGTCAGCGCTTCTTCCAGCGCTCCCTTTTGTTCCAAACAATCCCCAATATTTTGGTTGTTAATGGCAAGGCCTCGCTTGTTGTTCAATGTTTTCTCGTTGGCCAAAGCCCTTTTAAATTGGCTGATGGCCAAATCATACTGCCCCAAGGTCTGGTACAGGTTGCCTATACTATTTAGGGAAACGTTGATGTTGCGCTTGATGTGCATGGAAGGGTTGGTAATGGATTCCGCCAGCTCCAGTGCCTGCTGGTTGTAGTCCAATGCCGTTTTTATAGCATCATTTCTTCTAAAAACAACGCCAAGCATGTTAAGGGCCAGCACCTTTAATTCATCATTATCCAAGTCCTCCGCTATGCTTAGGGCTTCTTTATGGAGCAACGCCGATTTTTTAAATTTAGACTGGTACCTATAAACGGTCCCAAGTTGATTTAGGGCATAGGCCTTTCCCTCTTCATAGCCGTAGTTTTCCGCTTTTTTGATGAATGCATTCAGTTTTACCGTATCGCGTCGAATAGGTTTAAGTACTTTTTCAATATCCAGGTAAGACTTTGGCTTAAGGATCAAAAGCCGCTCATGCGCCTCTTCTTCATCCATTTCTTGTGAGGACAAAACCCCGCAAAAAACAAAAAAAACAAGTGTGATAAAGCATCTTGTTTTTCTAAGGATTTGAAACCAGAAAAGGGGGTAGTGCGGTTTTGGCATTCAAGAAAGTTATAACAAATCTAGGAAATCTGATTTTTTCTGTCGGGATACGGGTATTTTATGTCCCGCGCTGAGCACCACATAACCATCGGTTTTAAGGAACTCCTTAATTTTTCCAAGATTTACGATAAACGAGTTATGGATCCTAAAAAATGACTCCGAAGGCAACAACTGGTTTACCTCTTTTAGTTTTTTGGTCAACACCAATTTTTGTCCACTTTCCAAGTAGAGCGTGCTATAGTTTCCGTCGGATTCTACATATAAAATTTCTTCACTCTCTAAAAACAAAAGTTTTCCATCGGTATTGATCGTAATTTTTTTCTGTAGGGATTTGCTGTTGAAATTGATCAATATTTGCTCTAGCCGTTCCGCCGTGTAGTTTTTGTCGTTGAATTTTTTGACCTTTATAATGGTCTCATTGAGGTCATCACTGTCTATAGGCTTAAGCAGATAGTCTATGGCCTCATTTTTTAAGGCTTTTAAGGCATATTGGTTATAGGCCGTGGTGATAATTACCGGAAAGCTTTTGTTCTTTAGGTTTTTAATGAACTGGAACCCGTCCATAATGGGCATTTCAATATCCAAGAACAGGCAATCTGGGGAGTTGGTCTCCAAATAGTTCAATGCTTCATGGGCGTCGGTGAATGTAGCGATTACCTTTACTTCATCACTTAGGTTACTAAGTTCCCAACTAAGACTTTCCAGAGCTTTGGATTCGTCGTCTACTAAAACAGCTTCTAACATGATAAAAAGGTATTCATTTTTTTGCAGACCTATCTAAGAATTATACTGACGGTATCTAAATATGTATTGATGGACGGTTATGGCCTATAAACGGCAATAACGGTTTCAGATGATAAAATGTAAGTATTGGATTACATAGATAGCCAATTATTACGTTTGCGAAAATACCGACTTTCCATTCATACATGATTTGCTACCAATTATACATAGACCATTTGACGAACGATTTCCGTTAGTATCTTGGACCTAGAATAAACAAACAAGAGAGTAAGCCCTAGTGCAGTATGCCTGACGGGAGTCGGGATTATCGATAAAATAGGGGAAACAACAACCGGCCAATATAATTAGTATGAAAAAAAGTGTACTTCTTTTTATTGCATTTATGATTGCATTGGTAATGGCGGTATTAACGGATAAAACGGATGCAATGGAAACCAAGGAAATAGCATCTTTAGTTGAAAACGAATAACTACCAGTCAACGTACGGCCAACCAACATGCTAAAGCGTGTGAATTTGCAAAATAGTCTGGTTGCTATAGCTTACATTTTTTGATTTAGGTTTCGGGGGAACTACCTAACCAAGAATAAAGCATAGTAGCACCAAGGCCGTACGGTTTGGTAGTAATTACTTAAAGACCAAAAGGTATGGTTAAAACATACTTTTTGGTCTTTTTTATTTGCGGCTTTTTTGTTGATTTTCAGAGTTTCCGGTCTCAAGTTGCACAAACCTAACAAACATCATAGCCCAACCTACATTTCAACGATCTGTGTTAAAAACTTTGGACAGTATTAACTCAAACAAACTTTAGAATCCAGATACATTTTTGAATATTTGTTGGTCCGTACTGCGAGGTAAATTCCAGTTTTTAATTATCCATTTTATAAATCACAGAACTATGTCAGCTGCCGTTGAGCCTATATTAGAAGAAAACGAGGACCGATTTGTTATTTTTCCTATCAAACATGATGATTTGTGGGAATGGTACAAAAAATGCGAGGCTTGTTTTTGGACAGCTGAAGAAATTGATCTTGGTGAAGACCTTACGGATTGGAACGACAAGCTAAATGATGATGAACGCTATTTCATAAAACATATCCTTGCCTTCTTTGCAGCTTCGGATGGTATCGTAAACGAGAATCTAGCAGAAAATTTTGTGAGCGAAGTGCAGTATGCGGAGGCGAAATTCTTTTATGGATTTCAGATTATGATGGAGAACATCCATTCTGAGACCTATTCCCTTTTAATAGATACCTATGTTAAGGATGAAAAGGAGAAGAACATCTTGTTCAAGGCCATTGAAAATTTCCCGGCGATAAAGAAAAAAGCGGATTGGGCCTTAAGTTGGATAGAATCCCCAAGCTTTGCAGAGCGTCTAATCGCCTTTGCCGCGGTAGAAGGGATATTCTTTTCAGGAGCGTTCTGTTCCATATTCTGGTTAAAGAAAAGGGGCCTTATGCCCGGATTGACATTTTCCAATGAGCTAATTTCCAGGGATGAAGGAATGCACTGTGATTATGCGGTACACTTGCATAACAAACATTTGATCAATAAAGTACCTAAAGAACGTATTACCCAAATCTTGACGGATGCCTTAAACATTGAGCGTGAATTCATTACCGAATCCTTGCCGGCAAGTTTAATTGGCATGAATTCCAAATTGATGACACAGTATTTGGAATTTGTAACGGACAGGTTATTGGTAGAGTTGGAATGCGATAAAGTATACAATGCTACCAATCCCTTTGATTTTATGGATATGATTTCCTTGCAAGGAAAGACCAATTTCTTTGAGAAAAGGGTTTCAGAATACCAAAAAGCAGGGGTATTGAATAAAGATAAAGATGAAGATGCGCAGAAAATCAGTTTTGATGCCGATTTCTAGATAATGACGAAGCAGGGGAATCTTTAACCAGGAATTCCCCACCTTTTTTGCCCCATACCTAAAAAATGACCTAACTACTTAAACTATAAGAAAACTTATAGTTTTTGGTGACCAATATATTTTAATTAATAAAAAACAAGTAGCCACATGTATGTAGTAAAAAGAGACGGAAGAAAAGAGTTGATCATGTTCGATAAGATCACAGCTCGAGTACGTAAATTATGTTACGGCCTTAACAGTCTGGTAGATCCCCTAAAAGTTGCCATGCGTGTTATTGAAGGCCTGTATGATGGGGTAACAACTTCCGAATTGGATAATTTGGCAGCTGAGATTGCGGCCACCATGACTACAACACACCCGGACTATGCAAAATTGGCGGCGCGTATCTCCGTTTCCAATTTACATAAGAACACCAAAAAATCCTTCTCCGAAACCATGAAGGATTTGTATGAGTACGTAAACCCTAGAACGGGCAAGAAAGCACCCTTACTTTCCGATGAGGTGTACAAGGTGATTTCCGAGAATGCGGAGCGTCTGGATTCCACTATAATTTATAACCGTGATTTTGGCTACGATTACTTCGGTTTTAAGACATTGGAACGGTCCTACTTGTTAAAAGTGAATGGGCAGATAGCGGAGCGCCCACAACACATGTTGATGCGTGTTTCCGTGGGTATCCACGTAGACGATTTGGAAGCGGCTATTGAGACTTACGAGTTGATGTCCAAAAAGTACTTTACCCATGCTACGCCAACACTGTTCAACTCGGGCACACCAAAACCGCAGATGTCCTCTTGCTTTTTATTGGCAATGAAGGAAGACAGTATTGATGGCATATATGATACCCTTAAGCAGACTGCCAAAATTTCCCAGTCCGCTGGGGGAATAGGCTTATCCATACACAACGTGCGTGCCAGAGGGTCATACATTGGCGGCACCAATGGTACCAGTAACGGTATTGTCCCCATGCTAAAAGTATTCAATGATACAGCGCGTTACGTAGATCAAGGTGGCGGAAAACGTAAAGGAAGTTTCGCGATTTATATGGAGCCATGGCATGCGGATATCTATGATTTTTTAGATTTAAAAAAGAACCACGGAAAGGAAGAAATGCGTGCGCGTGATTTGTTCTACGCCATGTGGATTTCGGATTTGTTTATGAGGCGCGTAGAGGCCAATGAAGAATGGACCCTAATGTGCCCCAATGAGTGCCCAGGGCTTTTTACGAACCATAGTGAAGAGTTCGAAAAGCTCTACACTAAATATGAAGCGGAAGGTAAGGGCCGTAAAACGGTAAAAGCCCGGGAACTTTGGGAAAAGATATTGGAATCCCAAATTGAGACGGGAACACCCTATATGCTCTATAAAGATGCGGCAAACCGCAAGAGTAACCAGAAGAATTTGGGGACCATCCGTTCCTCCAACCTTTGTACGGAGATTATGGAATATACCTCTCCAGATGAGGTTGCCGTTTGTAACCTAGCGTCCATTGCGTTGCCCATGTTCGTTAAGAACGGCGAATTTGATCATAAAGAATTGTTTAAGGTAACAAAAAGGGTAACCAAGAACCTGAACAAGGTCATCGATAGAAACTACTATCCTGTAAAAGAAGCGGAGAATTCCAATATGCGCCACAGACCTATTGGTCTGGGTGTCCAAGGTTTGGCAGATACCTTTATTATGCTGCGTATGCCTTTTACAAGTGATGAGGCCAAAAAACTGAACCAGGAGATTTTTGAAACCCTATATTTTGCCGCGGTTACCGCTTCTATGGAGCAAGCTAAGGTAGAGGGGGCATATTCTTCCTATGAAGGTTCGCCAATCTCTAATGGGGAGTTCCAGCATAACCTATGGGGCATTAAAGATGACGAACTATCCGGACGTTGGGATTGGGCCAAACTGCGCAAGGATGTCAAGAAAAACGGCGTACGCAACTCACTTTTAGTGGCTCCTATGCCAACGGCATCTACCTCACAGATTTTAGGGAATAATGAATGTTTTGAGCCGTATACGTCCAATATTTACACCAGAAGGGTACTTTCTGGGGAGTTTATCGTGGTCAACAAGCACCTGTTGGAAGATTTGGTCAGTTTAGGGCTTTGGAACGAGAACATGAAGCAAGAGTTGATGCGCGCCAACGGTTCCATCCAACATATTGAAACTATTCCACAAGACATTAGGAACTTATATAAAACGGTTTGGGAATTGAGTATGAAGGACATTATTGATATGTCCAGACACAGAGGGTATTTTATTGACCAAAGTCAATCGCTCAACTTGTTTATGGAGAACGCGAACTACTCCAAACTGACCTCAATGCATTTCTATGCTTGGAAGAGCGGTCTAAAAACCGGAATGTATTACTTAAGGACCAAGGCGGCTGTTGATGCCATTAAGTTTACCTTGGACAATACCAAAAAGAAAGAAGTTCCCGTAAGTGTTGCCGCGGAGGCCGAAGTGACGGCCGCGGACCCTAAAGCAGCGGAAAACTTGAAGGTTAACCCTACCCCTGTGGATCAGCAGGAAGTGGACATTCAGCCAATGACACCGGCTGAAATGAAAGAAATGATCGCACGGGCCAAGGAAGGCCAAGCGGACGATGACTGCTTAATGTGTGGATCATAGTGTGATAGTGTTTATTTGATTCAAAAGTACCCCATGAAGCCATAAGCGGATTGGGGTATTTTTTTTGACATAAAAAAACCCGCTGCATGCAGCGGGTTTTTAATATTTAGGATGTTTGGTATCCTAAATATTACTTTAAGGACCAATCCTTGCCTTGCGTAAGCTCTTCCAAGTCCCCGCAAGCGACGTACTGTCCGGGAATGGGTAAATAGGCCAGCACCTCTTCGCCAATGTATTCAGAAGACTTATAGGCCCATGTGGCCATGCCCCGTATGTTGCCGGCAAATTCATAGCAGGCAATCTCATCATCAAGCTCGGCCGTTCCATTGCTTAAAATGGCTTTTGCATATGCGTTAAGGGCTTCGGAATGCTTATCTTCCGTCTCATCCGACCTTTTCTTAAGATATTTTGCCAATAGAGGTTCATAGTCCTCAGGATCTAAATCGGAAACTGCATCTTTTCCGGAGCTTTTAAGTACCGCATCGGTAAACTTGTTCAAGGTCATGGAAAGGAAATCCTTGTTGTTGGACTTGATGTTGTCCCCATCGAACTTTTCAAATTCGCCCTTAATATTCTGGACCGTTTCCGCTTGGGTCATCATCACCTTGGACGCAAACTCATCAATGAACATATGAACGTTCATTTCCGTTGCGGAAGGAGTATCCGTCTTAGGGAGGATAATATCCACAATTTGAGCTATGGCATAGCCTTGGTCTTTTTCAAAATAATCGGGAACCCAAGTAGCATAAGCGGCTTTCTCCTTACAACTTTGTACAATTCCCAAAAGGGTGGGTGTGGCAACGGCGTAGCCAAAAGCCATCCCAATATTTTTAAGTGCTGATCTTCTTTCCATTAGATATTTCCTTTTTTAAGTTCTTGGGCAGCATGGTTTGCTGCTCTTGCCGTAAAGGCCATATAGGTCAACGAGGGGTTCACGCAGGCCGCAGAGGTCATAAAAGCACCGTCCGTAACATAAACGTTCTTACAGGCGTGCACTTGGTTATACTCATTTAACACAGAGGTTTTGGGGTCTTTGCCCATTCTGGCAGTACCCATTTCATGGATGCCCAGCCCTATGGCGTAGGTGTCATCATAGGTTTCAATATCCCGTGCACCCGATTTTTCCAACATGGCAGCGGCTTGCTCCTGCATATCTACCCGCATTTTAAGTTCGTTTTCCTTAATGGCGGCATCAAACGTGACCGTTGGCAATCCCCACTCGTCCAGTTTTTCGTAATCCAAGAACATCTTATTGTCATGGTAAGGCAAAATTTCACCAAAGCCCAGCATGTTCATATTCCAACCACCAGGACCCAATACGGCATTTTTATAGTCCTTACCAAAGGAAGCTTCGGCAACCATATCTTCATAATCCCCACGGGAAGCACCGCCTTGGTACCCATAACCACGGGTAAACTCTTTCATATTGGAATTTCCGCCGATATTCCTAAACCTTGGGATATAAATGCCGTTCGGTTTTCTTCCTTTATAGAATTTATCGTCAAAACCGTCTATTTTTCCCCGTGCCCCGGCTTTAAAGTGATGATCCATAATATTATGGCCCAGTTCACCGGAATCGTTTCCAAGACCGTTTTCAAAACGATCGGACTTGGATTTCATTAAGATGGAAGTAGAGGCCACCGCGGAAGCGCAAAGGAAAATTACCTTGGCCTTAAATTCAAACTCTTCTTTGGTTTCCCTATCGATAACCTTTACCCCTGTTGCTTTTTTAGTATTTGGATCATACATTACCTCGTGTACAATGGAGTCTGGTCGCAAGGTCATATTTCCCGTACGTTCCGCTGCGGGCAAGGTAGAGGAAACACTACTAAAGTAAGCGCCAAAGGGACACCCACGCATACAACGGTTTCTGAATTGGCAACGCACGCGGCCGTCACCTTCAAATTTTTTATCACTATTAATATGTGCCACACGCCCGGCGGTAATTACCCTGCCGTCAAAATGTTGTGCCACTTTACCGCGAACATGGTCTTCCACGCAGTTAAGCTCCATCATGGGCTCAAACTTGCCATCTGGCAGTTGCTTTAAATTCAGGAGTTCCCCAGAAACGCCAATGTAGGATTCCACTTTGTCATACCAAGGGGCAATATCCTTGTAACGTACGGGCCAGTCTACGGCAATACCATCATTCTTGTTGGCCGTAAAATCAATATCGCTAAATCGATAACTATGCCTTCCCCACATAATGGAACGCCCACCAACGTGGTAACCGCGCATCCAATCAAATCGTTTTACTTCATTGTAGGGATGTTTTAAGTCATTTACGAACCAATGTTTGGAATCTTGCCTTGTAGTGTAGCCAGTCCTGTTTTGCTTTTCCTGTTGCGCAACATCCGCTGCTGTGGGTTTGTTGCCATGGGGCAAATCCCAAGTATCCAAATTTGCCGTAGGATAGTCCTCCCTATGCTTTACCATAGGGCCCCGTTCCAACACCAAGGTCTTCAGTCCGTTTTCGCACAGCTCCTTCGCTGCCCATCCTCCACTAATGCCCGTTCCCACAACAATCGCGTCATACGACTCCTGCTCGTCATTGTAATAGAATTTGCTCATCTAATTGAAAATTGTTTATTCCTTAAATGTATTAAATATTAAATTAATTTTCTACATTTAATGGCTATGTTTATTGAGGATTTAGCACTATAACGTTGTAGTTAATTTGTAATTTCTTAATTATCAGAACTTCAAATATTTTTTTGATGCATCGGGGAAAAGGTGGCTTGGACAGGGCAAAAAAGGGAAATATGGGTGTCATGCAATTGACCAGTACTTTTAGGACACCAAAGTGCACGAAAAAATGGGAACTGTTAAAAACCAAATCAAAAGTGTGCGGGTATTCCGTTCCCATGGCTTGCATGGACACTAAAGCATTCTTAGGTATCGCTGGGTAATTAAAAAGAGCCGTTGCTGTTATGAAATCCTTATTTAACCAACTATTTGATTATAACTTCTATTGCAATAAAAAGTTAATAGAACAATGCGGTGCTTTGGAAAAAGTCCCGAAGGAAACCGTTAGGCTCTTTAGTCATGTGTTGAACGCACACCATATTTGGAACTGCCGTTTATTGGGCAAGCCATGGGAACTGGAAGTTTGGCAAGAACACCCCGTAGCACAATGGGAGGACCTTCACTATGAGAACCAACGCACTACGTTTGAAATTATCACCAATACCGATGATTTTGAAAAACGCATGAATTACGAGACCACAGAGGGTAGGGTTTTTGCCAATGAGGTCAAGGATATTTTGTTTCACCTTATCAATCATTCCACGCACCACAGGGCCCAAATTTTGGCAGATTTAAGAAGTCATGACATTGCCCCGCCGAAATTGGATTATATTTTTTACAAACGCTAATCAATAAACCAACATATTATATTATGAACAATACCACTAAATTTCAATTGTCTTTAATGATGTTCTTGGAGTTCTTCATTTGGGGAGGCTGGTTTGTAACTATGGGCATATACTTGCCCAATTCATTGGAAGCAAGCGGAGGAGACATTGCACAAGCGTATTCTACGCAGTCATGGGGAGCTATTATAGCACCGTTTTTTATTGGCTTAATTGCCGATAGGTTCTTTAATGCAGAACGTATTTTGGGCGTACTGCATCTAATAGGGGCCTTTTTAATGTACCAATTGGCCAATGCAACGGATTTTACGGTTTTCTATCCTTATGTTTTAGGGTATATGATTGCCTATATGCCCACCTTGGCCTTGGTAAACTCGGTTTCCTTTAACCAAATGAAAGATCCTGCCAAAGAATTCTCCTTGGTTCGGGTTTTTGGCACCATTGGTTGGATCGTTGCCGGATTGACCATTAGCTTTTTTGGTTGGGACAGCGAGCAAGGCGTCCAGGATGGCTTGCTTAGAAATACCTTTTTAATGGTCGCCATAGCTTCTGGGGTTTTAGGGATATTTAGTTTTACCTTACCCAAAACCCCACCAAAAGTTGGGAAGGATGAAAAAATTTCTTTTGGTGATATCATAGGCTTGGATGCACTTAAACTGCTCAAGGACCGTAACTTCTTGATTTTCTTTTTGGCCTCTGTGCTCATCTGTATTCCCTTGGCTTTTTATTACCAACATGCCGGACAGTTTTTAGGGGAGATCGGGGTTTCCAATCCGGCAGCTAAAATGTCCATAGGACAAGTTTCGGAAGTTGTTTTTATGCTGCTATTGCCTTTCTTTTTTAAGCGCTTTGGGTTTAAGAAGACCATTCTCTTTGGTATGATAGCTTGGCTGGTACGCTATTTATTGTTCGCTTATGGAAATGCAGGCGATTTGGCATTTATGCTAATCGTAGGCATTGCACTGCACGGTATCTGTTATGACTTCTTCTTTGTCTCCGGACAAATATATACCGATACCAAGGCGGGTGACCGCTACAAAAGCGCGGCGCAAGGGCTTATCACACTTGCTACGTATGGGGTTGGTATGCTAGTCGGATTTTGGGTGGCGGGTAAAATTACGGATGCTTATCTAATTTCGGAAAACGTGCACAACTGGGAAAGCATATGGATATTCCCGGCCATTTTTGCACTTGGGGTACTTTTATTATTTGCCTTATTTTTTAAAAATGAAAAAATCGAATACAAAGAATAAACACAGCAACACATGCCAAAAAAAATAAGATTAGGAATTTTAGGTGGGGGCGGGGATTCCTTAATAGGGGTTTTACATCGGGTCGCCTCATTTATTAATGACAATTACGAAATTGTGGGTGCGGTCTTTAATCCGGACTACGACCAGAGTGTGGAATTTGCCAAGGAGATTGACATTCCAACCAATCGCATTTATAAGGATTTTGATACCCTTGTAGAAGAGGAATTAAAACTCCCGGAAGATGAACGCATACAGGTATGTTCTGTTCAAACGCCTAATTTTTTGCACTTTCCCATGGCCAAAAAGTTGTTGGACAACGGGTTCCATGTGATTTGTGAAAAGCCGATGACCATGGATTATGCCGAGGCCAAAATACTGGAAGAAGCCCATCAAAAATCAGGGAAAATCTTTGCCCTAACACATACGTATACGGGCTATCCCATGGTACGCCAGATGAAAGAAATGATCAAAACGGGCGAACTGGGAAAAATCCATAAAGTAGATGCGCAGTACTATCAAGGATGGATAAATTCCATCATTCACGATAAGGAAAAGCGTTCTACCGTATGGCGTTTGGATCCTACCAAAGCAGGTATCAGTTCCTGTATGGGAGATATTGGGGTGCATGCCTTTAATATGGTAGAGTTCACCACGGGATTGCAGATAAAATCCGTGCTTTGTGATTTTAATTACCTCTACGAGGACAACAAAATGGATGTAGACGGAACGGTGTTGGTCCGTATGGACGACCATGTAAAAGGGGTCATCCGCTCCAGTCAGGTAGCGACCGGGGAAGAAAATGGATTGACAATCGCCATTTATGGTGAAAAGGGAGCCCTTAAGTGGGAGCAGGAACGGCCTAATTTCTTGTATAAAATGAGCGATACGGAGCCGTTACAAGTGTACAAACCGGGACATGCCTATAATTCCGAATTTTCCTTAAATGCCTCCAAGTTGCCTCCTGGCCATCCTGAAGGTATTTTTGATTCCATGGCCAATATTTATTTAGGCGCTGCAAGGGCCATTAGGGGAGAAGCCTATAAAGAAGGCGAATTTCCCACAATGAAAGACGGTGTCCGCGGGATGAATTTTATAGAAAGTACGGTGGCCTCCCATAAAGGCGGTAATGTCTGGGTAGCCTTGGATTAGTGCCTCCAAATCCTAAAAATCTTGAAATGGCCGCAACTAGCGGCCATTATCTTTCAAACACTTTTTCAAAGCGTTCAAAAACGATGATCATACTTTCCAGCGGTCTTCTGTTGAATTCGGCCAGTTCCCGGGTGTAATAGTCCCAATGCACTTTTTTCCAATATTCCAAGCTTTTGTCCCCTTCCCCTTCCAAACGGGCATGTTCTGAATGGATGGAGAAATACGGAATCATTTTGACCGAAGTGGTCCGCACCAAACACTTGGCGGTACCCTTCCAATCCGTCACCACAAAGAAATCATCAATTTTAGGGATTGTTTCGTCACGTAATTGCAAACCTAAAAGGGAATGTGAGGTAGCCCGCTTGATGTCTTTGCACACCAAATCCGCCAATATATTGGCATCTTTTTCATTATCCCCAAAATAACCCACTCCTGGAGCTTTATTTAACGCGAACTCCGTGTGTTTGTCCAAAAAGTCACCCCAAAGATTTCTTGCCGAAGCATTATCCATGTATCGTTGATTTAGATTTAATTATGAAAAGTTTCCTTGTTTAAATTGTTCTGCCGCATGATGCGCTGCCCGCACCGTAAAGGCCATATAGGTTAATGAGGGATTTACGCAACTGGCGGAGGTCATAAAAGCCCCATCCGTTACATAAACGTTAGGCACCTCATGCAACTGGTTATTTTTGTTGACAACGGACGTTCTTGGGTTCCAACCCATACGGGCACCACCCATCTCATGGATGCCCAGGCCGGGTCCCGTTTCCGTATCATAGGCATGGACATCCTTAAATCCTGCCGCTTTGAGCATGGCCACGGCTTCGGCTTTTATCGCCTCCCGCATTTTAAGCTCGTTATCCTTGAATTCCACATCAAAATCCAGCTGTGGCAGTCCCCAAATATCTTTTTTATCGGTGCTCAGCGTCACGCGATTGTCCGGATGGGGCAACATCTCCCCAAAACCGGTCATGCCGATATTCCAACCGCCCGGTTTTAACATAGCTTCTTTATAAGCGGCACCATAACCTAGTTCTGACACCATTTCTGCCCAGTTGTCCCTGCTGGCACCCCCTTGATAGCCAAATCCGCGTAAGAATTCCGGTCTTTTGGTACGCTCGTCCAGATTTACGAATCTGGGAATATAGAACCCATTGGGTCTTCTTCCTTTAAAAAATTTTTCCAAATGGCCATCTACCTTGGCAGCGGCGCCCAACTGGTAATGGTGGTCCATAATATTGCGGCCTACTTGATCATGGGTATTGCCCATACCGTTTGGAAAACGTTCCGATTTTGATTGGAGCAATATACCAACGGATGCCATGGCGGAGGCACATAGGAATACCAGTTTTCCGTTAAAGGTGAAGCTTTCCCCGGTTTTTGCATCAATGATTTTTACGCCGGAAGCTTTTTGGGTAACCGCATCATAGATAACCTCATGTACTATGGAATTGGGTCGTAAAGTCATATTGCCGGTGCGTTCGGCAGCCGGCAGGGTAGCTGAATTACTGCTAAAGTAACCTCCAAAGGGACATCCACGCCAACACCGATTGCGGTATTGGCATGGTCCTCGACCTTCAAAATTGGTGGTGTTTTCCGTAATATGGGCCACACGGCCTATGGTCAATAACCTGCCGTCATCAAATTGTTTTCCCAAGCTTTGCTGCAGTTCTTTTTCCGCGCAATTGAGTTCCATGGGGGGTAAAAATTGACCATCGGGTAGTTGTTCCAATCCCAATAGTTCTCCACTTACGCCAATGTATTTCTCCACTTTATCATACCAGGGGGCAATGTCTTTGTACCTAACGGGCCAATCCACTGCAATATCCTCCTTTAGGTTGGCCTCAAAATCCAAATTGCTCCATCGGTAACTTTGCCTTCCCCAGGTTAGGGAACGTCCGCCTACGTGATATCCCCGTATCCAGTCAAAGCGTTTGGTTTCTTGATAAGGATGTTCCAAATCGTTGACAAAAAAATGCTTAACATCATCCTTAGGGGCCCATCCTACCCGGGCCTGCTTATGGTATTTCTTTTTGTCTTCTAAGGAAAGCTCCCCTTTAAAGGGATAATCCCAGGGGTCGTCGTTCATGGTGGGGTAGTCCTGCACATGTTTTACCATGGGCCCACGTTCCAACACAAGGGTCTTAAGGCCATTTTCGCAAAGTTCTTTAGCGGCCCAACCACCTGTTATTCCGGTTCCTACAACAATTGCATCATATTGGGTATCTTGATTCAAAGGAAGCTTGTTTTTTTTGGTCTCTTATCGTTATATTTATAACCTGCTACAACGAAAAATCAGAAATCATTAATATTTTCTTAAATATAGGCCATTATTCCCAAAAGTTTGGGGAGTGCGGGCCAATAAAAAATCTATTTGAATGAAGACAGTTAAAGGACCTGCCGTTTTTTTGGCACAGTTTGTAGATGGCCATGCCCCATTCAATTCTTTGGACGGGCTCTGTAAATGGGCATCAGATTTAGGCTACAAAGGAATACAGATTCCTACATGGGAATCCTTTCTTATCGATTTGGACAAAGCAGCGGAAAGTCAGGATTATTGCGATGAGCTCAAAGGCAAGATAAATTCCTATGGTTTGGAAATCACGGAGCTGTCCACACATTTACAAGGACAGTTGGTCGCGGTAAATCCAGCGTATGATATTATGTTCGACAATTTTGCGCCGGATGCCCTAAAAGGAAAACCTAAAGAACGCACTGCTTGGGCCGTAGAAACGGTGAAGAAAGCGGCAACGGCCAGCAGAAGGTTGGGCATTAAGGCCCATGCTACCTTTTCCGGTGCCTTGCTTTGGCATACGATGCACCCTTGGCCCCAACGACCTGCCGGTCTTGTGGAAATGGGTTTTGAAGAGCTGGCAAAACGTTGGCTGCCCATTTTAAACCATTTTGATGAGGAAGGCGTGGATGTCTGTTATGAGATCCATCCGGGAGAAGACCTACATGATGGGGATACTTTTGAGCGTTTTTTAGCGGCAACGGGAAACCACAAACGGGTCAATATCCTGTATGACCCTAGTCATTTTGTGCTACAACAATTGGATTACATCACCTATATTGACCATTACCATGAGTTTATAAAAGCCTTTCACGTTAAGGATTCCGAATTTAACCCAACGGGAAAAAAAGGGGCCTTTGGAGGGTATAATGATTGGGCGGACCGTGCAGGTCGTTACCGCTCCTTGGGCGATGGACAAATTGATTTTAAGACGATTTTTTCCAAACTAACACAGTACGGTTGCGATGTTTGGGCGGTGATGGAATGGGAGTGCGTGATCAAAAGCCCAGAGCAGGGCGCGCGGGAAGGTGCTATTTTTATCAAGGACCATATTATAGAAGCTACCCAAAAAGCCTTTGATGACTTTGCCGGGGCGGAAATCAACAAAGAAGAACTTAAACGAATATTGGGATTATGAGAAAGATGACCATTGTGTTGCTAGCGTTAACCATAGTGGGTGTAGGCTGTAAGCAAAAAGAAACTAAAGAAACCACGACAGAAGCGGAGGTGGAAATGGAAACTAAAGAGGAGATGGAAGATAACGAATGGATCACCCTTTTTGATGGGACTTCTTTTGACGGTTGGCACGTATACCCGGGAAAAGAGGTGCCGGATGCTTGGCAATTGGAAGACGGTGCCATGATATTGCGGACCACGGAATACCGTCCAGATGGCAATCGCTTTAATATGGTAACCGACAGGGAGTTTGAAAGTTTTGAACTTTCCCTGGAATGGATGGTTACCAAAGGGGCCAATAGTGGTATTATGTGGGCCGTTATCGAGGACGAAAAATATCCTGAACCTTACTATAGCGGTCCAGAAATCCAAGTATTGGACAATATCAACCACCCGGATGCCAAAAACGGGACGTCGCACCAAGCAGGAGCCTTATACGATATGGTTTCGCCAGCAAAAGATGTGGTAAAACCTTTGGGGGAATGGAACAGCTATACCATCACCATCAACCATAAAACCAACCAAGGTAGCGTTGTGCTTAATGGCGAAAAAATTGTGGAATTCCCAGTGAATGGGGACGCTTGGGATGCCATGGTGGCGGATTCCAAGTTTGCCACATGGGAAGCTTTTGGAAAATCAAGAACAGGGAGGATAGCCTTACAAGACCATGGAGAGGCAATCCCAATTGGCTATCGTAACATTAAGATAAAGGAATTATAAGATGAAGTATACATCAATAACAGTGGCCGTATTAATGGCAGTACAGCTTTCTTGTCAAGAAAAAGTGCAAGAAGAAACCAAAACCGAAGCTCAGAGCAAGGTAGCCCAAAGCAAGGAAGAACCCACAAAACCAGAGGAAACCGAAGTGTATGAACCGGTACCTCCAACAGTTACGGTAGATACCAAGGGCGTTCCAAGCGATGCCATTGTCCTGTTTGATGGTAGTAATTTTGATGAATGGACCAGTTCCGTGGATAGTACCGCAGTGCAATGGCACTTGAACGATGATGGTAGTATGACCGTTAAGGACAAAGTTGGGGATATCCAAACCAAAAGAAATTTTGGGAGCATACAGCTGCATTTGGAATGGAAATCACCCGCGGAAATCCTTAGGGATGGCCAGAATAGGGCCAATAGTGGGGTTTTTATCCAACAGCGTTATGAGGTGCAGGTTTTGGACAATAATGACAACCCTACCTATACCAATGGTCAGGTGGGTTCCGTTTACAAGCAGTCCATTCCCTTGGCCATGGCTTCGGTTCCTACCGGGGAGTGGAATACCTATGACATCATTTTTCATGCCCCCGAATTTGATGGGGAAAAATTAAGCGAGCCCGCCTATGTTACGGTTTTGCATAACGGGGTATTGATACAAGATCATTTTGAAATTGAAGGCACCATAAAATTTATAGGTTGGCCTAAGTATGAAGCGCATGGCAAAGCACCGTTAAAGTTACAAGACCATGGGGATAACAGTAGAGTGAGTTATCGGAATATTTGGGTGAGGGAATTATAATGAGTCTCTAGGGTTTATGATAGTCCGTACCCGTTAAAATGACCTAATTTTTCGTCACCCAGAACTCGATTCAGGGTCACACGCATGGATTATGAATGGAAATAGCGTATGGGATGCTGAAGCAAGTCCAGCATGATGGAATCCTTAAAGGATTAGTATTTCAAAAAAGCAACTATTCAAAATACCTTAGAAAGGTATAATGGTCATTGTGCTTGTAGCATTTAGAAAAAATGAAGAGGCCAATTCAGAGCTCTATATTAGAACAAACCAGAAACCTTTTAAACTGGAAATCTTTGATTTGCCCTACCTTTGCCAAAATCGTCCATAGCATATGATTCAGTCCATGACCGGGTACGGCAAGCATGTAGTGCAGTTGCCGTCTAAGAAAATTACGATAGAGTTAAAATCGCTCAACAGTAAAAACCTGGATATTAATGCACGTATTCCACAAGCCTTTCGGGAAAAAGAACTACCACTACGCAAGAAAATTGCGGATTCCCTTACTAGGGGAAAAGTAGATTTTGGACTGTATGTTGAAATTACCGGAGCGGAAACTACGGCAGAAATCAATTCCGCAATCGTAAAGCAGTATATGGAGCAGCTAAGGCAATTGGCCGATGGCGATGATACCAAACTTTTGGAAATGGCCCTTCGGATGCCGGATACCCTTAAAACGGATAAGGACGATATAGATCCCGAAGAATTCAAAACCATTGAAGAAGCCCTGCAAGAGGCATTAATGGCTATCAATACCTTTCGGTCGGAAGAGGGGAAAGTGCTTGAAGCCGATTTTTTAGAGCGTTTAAAAACTTTAGAAGGACTTTTGGATGCCGTCAAAAAAATGGATGCCGATCGCTTGGGCACCATCCGTGAGCGATTGGAAAAAGCCTTAGCCGATTTAGCGGTCGAAATTGATGCCAACAGGTTTGAGCAAGAATTGATCTATTATTTGGAGAAATACGACATTACCGAAGAGAAGGTACGTTTGGCAAACCATTTAAAGTACTTTACGGAAACGTTGAACTCTTCGGAATCCAACGGAAAAAAATTAGGGTTCATATCGCAGGAAATAGGTCGGGAAATCAATACCATTGGTTCCAAAGCTAATTATGCGCCCATGCAACAGTTGGTGGTACAGATGAAGGACGAGTTGGAAAAAATAAAGGAACAAATGCTTAATGTGCTATGACCAAAGGAGGTAAGCTCATCATATTCTCAGCGCCATCCGGTAGCGGAAAGACCACCATTGTTAGACATCTATTGGAACAAGAGGACCTTAACCTCGCTTTTTCCGTTTCGGCAACATCCAGACCAAAACGGGGTAAGGAAAAGCATGGAGAGCACTATTATTTTTTAAGCGTTCCGGAATTTAAGGACCATATTAAGAACGATGATTTTCTGGAGTGGGAAGAAGTATACAGGGACAGTTTTTACGGCACTTTAAAAAGTGAGGTGGAACGGCTTTGGGCCGAAGGTAAAAACGTCATTTTTGATATTGACGTGGTCGGCGGACTTCGCATCAAAAAGAAATTCCCAGAACAGACCCTTGCCGTTTTCGTAAAACCCCCAAGTGTGGACGAGCTAAAAATTCGACTTAAAAAACGAAGTACGGAGAGCGAGGATAAAATTAATATGCGGGTCGCCAAAGCATCGGTAGAACTGGCCACGGCCCCGCAGTTTGATAAGATTATCAAAAACTATGATCTGGATGTTGCCCTAGCCGAAGCCTATCAAATGGTAGCGGAGTATGTTGGGGTTACCGATGAATAGGATAATGTATAATTCCCCAAGACAAGCATAATATCAAAGTTATGAGATTGAAAATTTGCATAATAATTGGGTTGTTTTTTTTGGTTCTAAACCAAGCCCTTCTGTTGAAGGGGAATAGTTTTATTCAAACGCAAGAACCAATAGACTATGCGCATTGGCTTTTGTTTCTAGGGGTTTTGCTTATGTTGGCAATGAATATTGTCTTTTCAGGTAACAGTTTTACTAGTATTGCGAGCATTCTTACTTCCTTGGGTGTGATTGCCCTAATTGGTCAAGCGACTATAGACTTTTTGTGGTGGAGTTACGGTACGGACTATGAAGGAATGAATCAACTTGTGAATCAAATCATGGAGCAGCCATCTATCCGTATCCCATTTGTAACAGTAGGACCAGCTTTGTTCTATCTTGGGATAGCTTTGCACGTTGGAAAATTTATTAGGAAGCATGCTATTTGGTCATTAATTGCGATTACGGGCGTAATTAGTATTGGCATAGGTTCATTGGTATACGACAACCGAAATATTATTTTTCTAGGACACATCGTTCTTATGGTTGGCGTTGTAGTACTGATATTTACAATTCAAAGTAATAACGCAATAAAAGAAGGTAATTCGTTATAACCATATCTTTTATTGAAGTCTGGGCTTAAACCCGAAGTATGAAGCAAATAGGACTATTTTTTGGAACTTTTAACCCTATTCATATTGGGCATTTGGCCATTGCCAACCATATGGTTGAATTCTCCAGTTTGGATGAGGTTTGGTTCGTGATAACGCCCCAAAGCCCTTTTAAACAGAAAAAGACCTTGCTGGATAACCACCATAGGTATCAAATGGTTTTGGAAGCTACTGAAACCTATCCAAAACTAAAACCTAGCAAGATAGAATTCGATTTGCCTCAACCCAATTATACTATCGACACTTTGGTACATCTGGAAGAAACCCACAAGAGCGAGGGTCACCATTTCTCTTTGATCATGGGAGAGGACAATTTAAAAGGGTTTCACAAGTGGAAAAACTATGAAACCATACTGGAACATTATTCGCTTTATGTATACCCCAGGTTAAGCGATGGGGAAGTGGACCATCAATTTAAGGACCATCCAAAAATACATAGGGTCGATGCCCCAATTATGGAAATATCGTCCACTTTTATTAGAAAACAACATGGCCTGGGGAAAAACATCAAACCACTCTTGCCTAAGGAAGTTTGGACCTATATGGATGAGATGAATTTTTATAGGTAAATCGTTATTCCTTGTTTTGAAATTGGTCTACAAATTGTTGGATAGGAATATCATCAATAAAAACATTATCCAAAACAGCGGTTCTATCCTTGACGTACACCAATCCATAACAGATTTTTGTAGTATCAAGCTGCGTTTCCCTAACGGATACTTCAGCATCATAGGCTTTGTGTTCGTTCATATAAAAACGATTGAACGGTAGCCTAAAATGTACTGTTTTTCCATAATTATAATTGCTTTCTGCCTCAACAAAATCTTGGTCGATATCCAATTGGGTTTTACTTACGGCTGTTGCTTTTGCAAATCCTGCTTCATCCATCCCTAGATATACAAAAACGGGACCCCTATACTCCTCCCAATCTTCTGTTGTTTCAAAAGAGTTTAGTTCATAGTTCAGGGTAATGTATTTGCCCCGGAACGGGTCCGTTGGGTCAATAGGTCGCGTTTTAAATTTATAAGCCGTTCCTTCTTGGATGGTATCCTCTTGTTGGAATATCATTCGTGCAGGAACGGAAAGTTGTACCGCAAAAAGGAGAAAAAGTAAAATCAGTATAAGTTTACGCATCGGTTTCAGTTTTTGGGTTGATCGATAAAGCAGTAGAACGTTGCTTTTTAAGCAATAGGTAATTCGCAAAGAAAAAACCGGCACCCACTGCGATAAAAAGAATGCCGCGGAAGATAAAATCCAAATCCGTATCAAAAAACCGACATACGATCAATACGGTAATGATCAGTAGCCCATAATTGAGTATGGCGTAACTTGACTTATCAATGCCGATTTTAATACCAAAAAGACCCAATGCCGCTACAAGTATATTGGTAAGGACGATGTTATGCACATACCCCAGACTTTTGGTCAAATACAACAGTCCTACGATAAGAAATGCATATTGAAATAGGTTGAAGCTTTTAAGCAGCTTTTTTTGGTATAAATAGGCTAAAACGATTATTGCTGCGAGAAAGAGAATGCCAGCAAACGCGGTATCTATAGGTGCAAACGGATCTTGAAAGGCATCTTCCCAAAACCATTTGAAGGTGAGGATCATAAGAATGCTTATGGTGCCTAAAGACCCCATAACGGTGTACCCATTCCTTCGTAGTTTTTGATTTTTAAATACAGGAAGTTGTCCTAGATTGTAAAACAATCCAAACAGGCCCAGGTACATTAAGAATCCCATGGACTGGCCATTGGTAAACGTTCCTAAGACAATGATGGGGCTTAATGGAAGCAACCAATTGAGCACCCCGGAAATATTGCTTTCCACCTCTTGTTTTTGTAAGCGGACGTAATACGGAATTCCCCAAGCAAATAACAACAAGTACCACCATGGTATAGGCCCCCGATAGGTGTAGCCAAGAGCAGCAGCATACCACGTAATCAATACCAGATGAAGCATCATGGCCATATTGGAGCGCAACAGGTACATTAACGGCGCCGTAATCGCAATCCAAACCAATAGAAAGTCGCTTAGATTACCGGGAATATTATAAATCTGGCTCACCAAAGAAATGGTGGCCCCTACGGACAATATCAAAAAAGTGGCCGATGGTTCCACCCAAGCGGAGCCCTTCTTTTTAATAAAACTATAGCTAACAGCCATCTGGCCGATGATTAAAGGCAAAAAAGCAAAAATGGTCTTGATATTTTTTGGCATGGTATCCCAGTTATGGGCAATAATCAAGATGATCCCCAGACCACTTAGAAGTGCGCCCAATACCCCAAAAATGGTAAACAACCTATTTGGTTTTGCCTCGTCTTTGGTCTGAT
The DNA here is from genome assembly GCA_937926215.1 of uncultured Croceitalea sp. GTDB lineage: Bacteria > Bacteroidota > Bacteroidia > Flavobacteriales > Flavobacteriaceae > Croceitalea. The sequence continues at coordinate 39,900 of CALEYA010000163.1, forward strand.
AATAGGCCGTAATCTTTTGGACGGTGTCTTGGGTAATGATATCCGCTTCCAAGAGTTCGGCAAGCTCGTTCTTTATTTTGGAATTCATAGGACTGCTTTAAAGGGTAACGTATAGTTTAAATGGGTAATTGTCTTTAAGTGTTAATGCATAAAGTTAAGGACTGTCCAGATAGCTACAACTGTAAGGACTTGCCTGACCGGCTGGCAGAGCTCGTTTTTTAGGGGCCCAAGGCCTGCCCCATGAAGTTTACGCCCTAGGCTTCATCTTCCATTTGCTGTAGATATTGCAGGTCCCTAGTATTTTTTTGGACCGCAATTGCTGCGAACATACTAAGCAAGTAAGACATGCCATAGAATCCCTTTTCACTTAGCTCCAGATCCGCGTTCCAAAGCCCGATGACCAATAAAACCAAAGAAGCTATTGTGGTAAACCAACTTATACCATAGTAGGCGTCGGTTACTGGCAATCCTTGTTGTCTGTCCCTTACGCTTTTTTGAACGGAGACCACAGAGAAAAGCCCAAAGAGCAGCAATGTAAAGTAATATCCTTTTTCATTGAGCCACATACTAGCATTCCAAAGTCCTATGCAGTACGATATCATTCCAACAAAAAGTGCAAACCAAGAAGCGGATATAAAAGCCGGGGTTGGACGTAATTCCCCATGCTGCTTCTTTTGGGTTTTCTGAAATGGAACCTTTTCTTTTTCAACAGATGTTAGATTTTCCATAATTGAACTTTTAAAATGAATTAAGGGGCAAATATGGTTTTGTTCCCAGCTCCAAACAATGTATTTTTATCAAATTACTTATGATTAAATGATACAATAATATTACATAAAATATTGATATACAGTAAAATGAATACTTATAATCTTATGATTAAATGAATGCTATTATTCAGATATATGCTGGTTTTACTACCTTGGAAAAAAGGGGATTTGTCAAATATTTAAAAGCCAAAAACAAAAGGAACGATACCAAAAACCTAGCATTACTCAAACTTTTGGATAAGGGAAAAGCCAAGAGTGCCAGTACTATTCTTTATCCCAACCAAGATAAAGGGGCGTTCCATGCCTTGTGCAAACGAGTACATGACAGTTTGGTGGACTTTGTGGCTTCCCAAAGTTTTGCGAGCGAGTCCCAAAAGGATATGGAAACGCTCAAACTACTGCTTGCCAGTAGGCTTTTTTTTGAAAAAAAGCATTTTAAGACGGCTTTTAAAACCTTAAAGAAAGCAGAGCGAAAAGCCAAGACCTTGGAAAACTTCTCCATCCTTAGCGAGATATACCATACAAAGATCCAATATGCCCATGCCAACCCGTCATGGTCGTTGCAACGTGTAATTCGGGATTATGAGGTCAACAAGCTATTGTTGGAACAAGACTTTCAACTCAATATGGCTTATGCGAACATTAAGGAAAACTTGGTCAAATACCCTAAAAAACCTGTGGAATCCATTATTGCAGAGGCGTTTTCCCATTTTAAGGTAAAGATTAACCAAGACCTTACCTACAAATCGGTCTTCCAACTTATGGAGATAACCGCTACCCTAGGAAAATTGCAACGGGATTTTTACAGTATCGCACCGTACATGGCCGAATTGTTTGCTGCCGTAAGGCAAAAAGGAAGTGTACCACCGCAACAGAAATATTATTACCTCAATATTCTGTACCTATTGGCGGTAACGGATTTTAGGAACAAAAAATTCGATAGTTCCAAACGGAAACTTCAGGAAATCGAGAATGAAATCAAAACCGCCAAAAAAGGAACGTATGATGCGCTCAAACACAAGTTAGGGGTGATGCATGCCCTAAACGCTTTGTACACCTCCCATATTGACAATGCCCTAGCGATACTCAAATTAGCAAGTAAAGCTTCCTTGAACGCGCAGTTGCTTTTGGCCATGTGTTATTTTCAAAAAGAGTGGTTCTCAGAGGCAAATGCGGTGTTAACGCAACTTAATAAAACGGATCGTTGGTACGAGAAAAAAATGGATTGGATTTGGGTACTTAAAAAGAACATCATGGAAATTCTGCTATTTATTGAATTGGATAAGCTGGATATCGTTCTAAACAGGTTGACCCGTTTCTCAAAGAATTTTAGTGCTCCATTACGCATCATTGGCGAGGAACGTGTCTTGATTTTTATGGACTTGGTAAAAACGTATTATGAGGCACCACACCTAGTAACTGATGATAGGTTTAAGGAGAGGGTAGAAAAATCATTCGATTGGGTGGGCAATGATCAAGAAGATATTTTTGTGATGAGTTTCTACGCCTGGCTAAAATCCAAAATAGAACGGAAAAAATTGTATCAAGTTACCTTGGAGTTGGTTTCGTAGGTTAGTCGTTGATGGCAGCTAAGATATCCGTCCCTAGATATTTGTCATCCTTATTATAGTACCATGCCCTTGTCTTTGGCATTTGTATGCCACGGATATCTTCCAAACCTGTTAAAAGGATATACTCCCCATCGTTTTTGGACTCGTCATGATAAAATTGGTAGACCTCCATGGCATAGGTTTTTGGGTCAAAATAAAAATACCAGGTATCGTCGCCTACTTCTTTAGTATACTTCACCTTTAAAACCAGGTATTCCTTTTGTTTAAAACGGCGTTTTTGGACCTTAGGACTCAAGATTGTGCCAGGGTCTTTAAGTTTCATAGGGAGCCCATACAAATAGGTGTAGTAATTTTTGAACATTGCACCTCGTTCGCAGGAAAGGCCTAATTTGGCGATTTCCTCCGGACTTGGATTATCCGTATTATTTAGGTTGATGGAACAAGAGTCTTGCTGAATTTTATACATATAGGTATCCGAATCCTTTTCAACCTGAAGCGAAAAATACGATTTTGGAAAATCCAGGGCAATCTTACTTGTGCGCTGCGAGCTGGAGGGTGTTTCCATGACCACGCTAAACTCGCCTTTATAGTTGGCCCAAGCATGGTAGGGGTCATGGAACGCTATGGATTTTTCGAGTACTTCCCATGCGGTAAGCTCTTGTGTAAACCCAGAAAAGGAAGTAAAAAGCGTAAAAATGATAAGGCAATATCTCATACCAACTAATCCTTTTCTATTCGTGCTGGCGTAATGGAACTATCATGTTCCGTATAGTAGAGTTCCAATAGATTCATGGCGGCCTTGATCAAATCCTTACTTTCCGTAAGTAGGGAGAAATAGAGGGTCGTG
>CALEYA010000164.1 GCA_937926215.1 uncultured Croceitalea sp.
GCAAACAATGCCGCAAAACCAATTCCTTCAATCAACGCCGCTGCAATCAACATCGCTGTTTGAATTTTTCCGTAAGCTTCAGGCTGACGTGCGATGGCTTCCATAGCAGAACCACCGATCCTACCAATACCCATACCTACACCAATAACTACTAAACCTGCACCTACCATTACTGGAATTTCCATATCTATCTAGTTTAAAAATTAAAAATTCAATTTATCAAATTCCCACGCTTCCATTTTCGACTTCCCTCAAATTGAAGGCGTAATAATCACAATACTTACTTAATGGGCAACCTCTGCATCATGTTCATGGTCATGCTCTTCGGATGCGAAACCAAAGTACAGTGCACTTAACATGGTAAATATGTACGCTTGCAATAAGGCCACCAATACTTCTATCAAGGAAATGGCAAATGCCAATCCAAAAGAAAGGGGACTACCGATCCAACTTTTAAAGATGAACATCAATCCTATCAAACTCATCAATACGATATGCCCTGCCTGCATGTTTGCATACAAACGAATCAATAAAGAAAATGGTTTGATAATCAAACCCAACAATTCAATGGGTACAAGGATGATATACAATAATATTTTACCGTACCATGGCAAGGAATCGCCCAATGGATCAAACTGGTGCTTCCAATAATCCTTGGTTCCTGTTAAGTTGGTAATCAAAAATGTCATTATGGCTAGGGAAACAGTAATAGCGATATTTCCAGTTACGTTTACCCCAAGTGGCGTTAAGCCAAAAATATTAAGGAACCAAATAAAGAAGAAAACCGACAATAAAAATGGCATGTACTTTTTGTATCTTTTCTCCCCGATGTTAGGTCGTGCAATATCATCACGCACATATAAAATTATTGGCTCAAAGAAGCGTCCAACTCCCGTGGGTATTCCTCCGTTCTTGGCATATGATCTTGCCAAGCTTGTAAAAAGCCACAACATTAATAGCCCCGTGATGATAATCATGACCACATTCTTGGTTATGGAAAAATCTAATACCTTTTTATTGGTGGGGTGATGCTCTTCATCATACGTGATGGTCCCTTCCGCATCAGTTTTGTAAATCTTGCTATGATGCAATTTGTAATGATTGCCATCTACATTTGCCAAGGTTTCCCCATGGTGGAATTTGGAGGAAGAAAATACTTTTAGCCCATCGTCCCAAACCATTACTGGCAGTGGAAAGCCCACATATTTATGTTCTCCATTGTCATCCGTGTAAGAGAACAAAGAAAAATCATGGGAGTCCTGTAAGTGATGCTGTATGTATTCCTTGATTTCTGTTTTTAGGTCCTTTCCATGGGCTTCGTCCCCATGTTTATCATCCTTTTCAATGGCAAAGGAAAATTGACCTAAAACAAGTACGGCAATAAGAAGAAAATTCTTCAAAAATGTTTTTCGCATTTCGCTTAAACTAAGGGTCGTTCAAAATCGGTGCAAATGTACGCCTTTCCTTTAAAAAGAAAAAAGCTTTATAGGTTTATTTTTAGGGGTTTTGAGGTCTTATTTCAATCTTTTGGTTTTTGAAGACCATTCAACATTTTTGACGTCTGTATCGTCTCAAAAATTAGGGCGACAACGTAAGGGATAAAAAATGCCGCAAATTCAATGCCTTGTATTTTTCCATCATCCTTGTAGGCAGGGTAAAACATCAAAAAGAAGGCTATGAATTTTAAAAAACTACCGCCCATAAAAAGAAAACCCAAGGCGTTCTGAAATTTTACCCGATACCGGTGGAGTACAAAGAAGATAATTACGGCAAGGGCTAGATTAACGACGTATGCTAATACCATGCGGTTTTCAAAAAGGGGCAGCTCCATATAATATAATATCCCCAAATGGATTGAAAACACGGTGGCAAGGGCCAAAAGCAGGGTTAGGGCGAATTTTAGGGGCATTGTACGGATTACTTAATATTCAATTCGTTTTAATTGCCGCAAAACTACCCAAATAGAAATTGCCACTCCTAACAAAGTGGCAATTACGGTAAAAATCCTTTTCTCTGTGGCGTAATGTTCATCCAACCAATTACCACCTTTTACAGAAAGGTAAATAATGGCTCCCATTTCAAAAGCTATACCAGATAGCATAGCGGCGTTTTTGAAACCTTTATTCTTCTTAGGAGACTTTTGCTGGTTCATTTACTTTATTGGACTGTAATTTATGGGGCGCCCCGTTAGCGTTTGGAGCCAATCCTTTGCCCATTTTACAGGAAGCATTAAAGGTAGCACCAGGTTCTACGGCAAGCTTGGATACATTGACCGTTCCTTCTATTTTGGCAGAACTTTTAAGTGCCAATAATTCCGATACATAAAGCTCGCCATTGAAGTTGCCTTCGATATCCGCGTTTACGCATTCTACTTTTCCTTTGATCAGGCCATCCTTACCAATCACCACTTTACCAGAGGTCTTTACGTTGCCCTCCAGTTTTCCATCAATTCTAAAATCTGCCTGCGAGGTGATATCACCTTTGATCACAGTGTTCTTTTCAATTCTGTTTGGCTGTCCGCCAAAGCTTTCCATAGGTTTCTGCTTGTCTGAAAACATTTTGCTCACGGTTTTGGGGTTAAAATTTGTGATTTATATTCTGCTAAGTTCTTATGTACGAGTATGATTTTATAGTTGGACGATAAAATTACAAAATTCTCATCCTTAATACGGTAGTCCCTGTTGTTTTTTATAAGTTCCGCAAAGCCCAAGGCAAACTCTTGGGATTTAAAGCCGTGGACCACTACAAACTGCTCCTCTAGATTGTAAATGTCCTTGGACAGGGTGTTTTTATATTTTAGGTCGTCCACCACTTCCTGCAAACGCTCCATTAGTTTTAGCGCTTTTTCATTGTTGGCCACTTTAAACTCAAAAACCACCTTCCAATTGCCGGTTCCTTCAGAACCAGTTTCCGGTGAAAAAGCTTTATCTGCCAGTTTGGGCAATTGCTCCGCTACTATCATTTCGGCCTTTTTGCCTTCCGGATTGTTGGGATAGGTAAGGGCCACATAATTCAATGCTTCTTTAAAGGCCTCAAAACCTTGCAACCTGCCAATAGCATTGGCCTTTAAAAGTTCAAACTTGGGCACAATGGGGTCACCTGTAAACCTATCGATGTATTCTTGGGACAGCGTTATGACCTCGAGATAGTGTTGTGCTTCCAATTTTTGAAAGAGTTGCGTATACTTCTGATCGGGACTTTCCGCATTATTTGCCAATATCGCTTGCGGATTTAGTAAAATCTCCGCGTAGCGCGTATCTGGATGGTTGTTGATGATATTCTGTTTCATCTCCAAGGCTAACGGACTACCGGATTCTTCATAAATCTTGTACAAGTTATATTTGGAAGGGAGCACCAAACGTTCTTCTGGATCAGAAGCCAATACACGTTCCAATTTGTCGGCCGCCAAGAGGTTCTCTTTAAACTTTTCTTTATAAATGAGGCCCAATTGGTAGTTGGCAAAATTACGTCCATTACTTAAACTGTCGATTACCGCAGTGTCCGTAGGTATTTGCGCCAAGTAAAAATCGACCGAATATTTTTCTTCTTCCGTAGTTTGGTCCTCCGTCGTGCCATCTTCGGCAATGGCTTCGCCGGTAGCTTCGGAAATTTTTGCTTTGTTTTTATTGCTCCATCGCCAGTCATCTTCCAGCTCGCGATCGCCCCATTGGGTCTTAAAACTGGTTTTTCCGTAGCCTAGGCTTGTAATATTGTAGAAGTAGAATTTGCCTTTGTTCTCTTTACCGCCTTTGGACTCCCCAAAAGTTGCAAAACCGGCACTTGCCTTACGTTCTTTTTCCGCCTCTTCTTCCGCGGCTTTTCGTTGTAATTCCGCTATGTATTCCTCAAAATAGGTCACACGTTCCTGCTCCGGCAGTTCGTACAATGTAATGACACTATCCGCATACTGAACAATATCCTCGTACTTGATGACGTCTTCAAGATTATCGAACTTCTTTTTTATAGCCCTATACTTTCTGGTGTTTTCCGTTAAGTTGGTCAACACACTGTCATAATAGGCACCTGCGGTCTTATATTCGTTTTGGTCAAAATTATAGGTCGCGAGGTTTTCATAATTCTTGGCGTTCAGCTTTGGATCGTTCTGGGTGGCCCTTAGGGACTTGTTGAAGTAGGCAATTGCCAAACTATCGGAATCCGTACCCAAATGGAACTGCGCTACTTGTCTAAATATTTTATCCAGAAAGGGACGGTTTTCCCGGTTTTCCTCTAAATCCGTCAGGTATGCCAATAGTTCCTCGTAGTTGGCTTCCGTAACTTCGGTATTTTGAATCTTTTTGAGGTGGGCATTGATCATATAGACCCGGGGCGATTTTCGGTTTAGGTCAATTACCTTGTCAAAAGCATAGTTGGCGCTGTCTTTAAAACCCAGTTGATTGTACAGCTGCCCTATGATAAAAAGATACCTACCCCGTTCTTCGTTCTTCTTGGTGTAGCCCTGCGCAATTTTCAACTTTTGGATGGCCGTATCCGGGGCCTTTAAGTTTAAATACGATTGGGCCAAAACGGCATTGGCATCCGCATATTCCTGATTTTTTAAATCTTCATATTTGAAAAGTCGCTTTAAGTTTTTAATGGCCAACTCCGGATTGTCCAAGCGCATGTTGGTCTTTTCCCGCCATATGGTGGCTTCGTTCAGCTTATCGCTTTCCACGTATTTTTTTAGGATATAATTGAAGGATTCCAAGGCTGGAATATAGCGTTGGTCAAAATAGCGTGCCTTACCTAAAAGGAGAAAGGCTTCATCCGTTTGCGGATTGCGCTCTTCGTCCTTGATGTCCATACTATGTTTCTGTATGGCTTTGGTGGCCTTTTCCTCCGCGATGATAAAATTGGGGTTGTTGTCCTCCGAATCCAGTTTTATCTCGTCGGTTACGTCCAAGCGTTCTACGGGAAGAATTTCCCAGAAATCATCTTTGTACGAATTTCGCAATTCTTCCAAGCCCGCCTCAAAGGCTATATTGCCATTGTATAGCGTGTTGTACTTCGTGTTTAACGCATGCCAATTGCGGTTGATAAACTTGTCTTTTTTTACCGAACAGGCATTAAAAAGCAAGATACCTACCACTCCCGATACTAAAAGTTTGTAGTAAAGTTTCAAAGTATATCTCTTTCCTATCTATGCATAACACAAAAAAGCCTTGTTTAGTATAGGGTTTCTCGATAAAATGTAAATATTCATGAGCCGGGTTCTTGTTCTTTGAATTTTGCGGTAAAAAATAGCTTCGCCCTAAGACCCATGCCGCTAATCGAACAAATCCAATTGTTTGCCTTTGGGCGGTTTGGCATAGCCAAAAATACTTCGGCCGCCGTACTTGTACGAATCTGAACTTTCTTTTTCTACCAAAGCCTCAAAATTATTATTGGGCTCAAAATTATACTCCGCTTGCTGGGCCATTTGGGTCAATTTTTTAATGGCGTTCAGCTTATCCGAATGTCCTATTTTGGCTTTTTGGACCGCGGCTTGCATGGCGCATATGGTTTCATCATATACCCTAGTGGGTACGGGAAAAGGGATGGCATCTTTACCACCATGGGCAAAAGCGAAACGGGCAGGGTCAGAAAAACGGGATGGTGTCCCATGAATGACCTCGCTTACCAAGGTTAACGATTGCAGGGTTCTTGGTCCCATCCCCTTTAAAAGCAGCAATTCTTCAAAACCTTTAGTTTCTTGTTCTTGGGCTAACCAAAGGATACTGCCCAACCTTTTGAAATCTACATCTTTGGGCCTAATATGATGATACCCGGGGACAATGAGATGGGGAAACTCCTTGATAATCTTATCTGGATGTTCTTTGGCGATATTGAGCATCGCTTTTTGGGTAAGCTGGGCTTCCTTATGGACTAAATTGAGGATGTTACCCTGGTTTTGCCCGCATACTGCTGTATGCGGTTCTTTTACAAAACTGCTTACCGCCCCGGAATGCCAATGGTAACGCCTTGCCTTTCCATTTTTGTTGTTCATTCCCTGCTGCACAACGGTCCATGCGCCCGTATCCGAAACCAAAAAGTTATGGATGTAGAGTTGAAAGCCGTCCTGCAAGGCCGTATTGTCCACTTTTGCACTCAATTTACTGCAATGGGCCAGATAATCCCCGTCCAAACCTGTTCTCATACCCACTTGCTGCAATTCCAAGGGGGTTTTAAGCGAATGTTTCCCTTTTCCGCCGCAAACATAAATTCCCAATTGCTTGGAAACTGGACGGATTACCTGTTTTAGCACGTTCAATACGGTTGTAGTAACGCCAGAGGAGTTCCAGTCCATCCCTATTACCGTACCAAAGCTTTGAAACCAAAACGGATCGGCCATCCGTTCTATAAAACCTTCTTTGCCATGCTCCAAGATAATGGCCTCTACCATAGGAAGGCCAAGGCCTTTCATCCTACTTAAGAGCCATGGTGGTACTTGTCCGCCATGTAAGGTCAAATCTGCCGTTCCGGATCTTGCCAAATACTTCTTTTTTATGTATTAAATATAGGCCAAAAGAACTACCATGCTGCGGGCCGTTGATAATTAACGGCCTTTCTATTGTATTTGCTTTTATAGGCCAAGGGTGAGAGCCCTACATATTTTTTAAAAATGTTTCGAAACGCCTTTTGATCTAAATATCCCACTTGGTACATTACTTCGTTTACATTTTGTTGGGTAGCTTCAAAACTTCGTTTTGCCGCTTCTATTTTTACCCGTTGAATGTACTCTAAAGGGGTGTTCTGAGTCGCCTTTTTAAACCTACGCACAAAATTACGGCGGCTAATGGCAAATGTATCCGCCAACTGTTCTACCGATATTTTTCTGGAAAGATTACCCTCAATATACTGCTGTACTTGTTTTATGACCTCATCTTGATGATCTTTTTGTCCCTGAAAAATGGCAAATTGATTTTGATTATCGCGGTCGAATTCAATTTCAAAAAACTTTGATATGTATATAGCCACGGCCCTTCCATTGTATTTTTCTACGAGATGCAACATTAGGTTTAAAAAAGAGTACGCTCCCCCACTGGAATAAATACCATCTTCCTCAGTAACTACTTTGTTGGATACCAGATTTACCATAGGGTACATTTTCTTGAAAATTTCCATTCCGGCCCAATGGGTGGCGCAGGTCTTACCATCTACCAAGCCGGTTTGAGCCAAAACAAAGGCCCCAAGACACATGCTGGCAACTTCAGCATTGTACTTGGCCCGTTTTTCCAAAATCCATGGCACAAATGGACTATTCTTCCTTAAATCACTTTCCAAATCGTCCGGACGTAGCGCAGGGATCAAAATTAAATCCGTCTTCTTGATATCCGCAAGGACACTATCACAATGAATACTAAAAGCTCCATCGTATAAAGAACTGTCATTTTCAATACCCACCAAATGAATATCGTAATACGCATTCTGCCTGATGCCCGATTGTATCAAAAACTGATTGACCGCCTTCAACACCTTAAATGGCCCTACGACACTGCTTAAAATGGCGTTCCCTTTAGGAACCAAAATGCTCACGTGTTTCATCGGATTGCTTTTTTGTGCATTAAATATATACTTACTTTTTGGCACAATCAACCCGTAAAAGTGGCTGATTTCCCCTTTTTTCAAACTTGCCCCTTTTGTAGTTTTGTGGGTATATGCCATTGGAAAAATTTGAAGCGATAAGAAATGGGCTGTGTACTACCAACCCAAATGTAACGCCAGGGAAGATGATGAGCTCCCCTGCCATACATTACAGGGACAAGGTCTTTGCTTTCTTTTCCACAAAACAAAATATGGTGTTTAAACTTGGAAAGGATTACCCTATGGAAACACTTAAGGTAACAACCCAGGAATTTAGCCCTTTCACCAATAAAAAGCCATTAACCGGATGGTATGAAGTCACCTATGACGATAGTGAACAATGGTTGCCCATGAGTGAATTGGCGCTTCACTTGGCCATAAAAAATTTTAAGTGATGTAAGATGTCCAATTCCTTTGCACCTAATCGTTAGTATAGTAAAGAACACGATGATGATAACAAAAGACTACAGTACGTTTTTTAAAGAACTATCTAAAAACAACAACAAAGAATGGTTCCATAGTAATAAAAGGCGTTATGAGCATGATGTTAAAGTCCCTTTTCTTGGGTTGTTGGAACAGCTTTTGGGTTCCTTGACGCAATGGGACGATCGTATTCTTCCAGACCCTAAAAAAGCGGTTTTCCGTATCAATAGGGACATCCGTTTCTCTAAGGACAAATCACCCTACAACACCATTATGAAGGC
>CALEYA010000165.1 GCA_937926215.1 uncultured Croceitalea sp.
AAATTAAACTCTTGTTTCGTGTAAATGCTTAGAGGGCAAGTCCCGATATAGCTTACCTTTTTAAACATCACACCGTAAAAAGGAATCCTTAAGGGCTCCCACTTTATCTTCCCAGGTTACGATAAATTCTTGGGCCACATAGCCCTTAAAACCGGTGTCCAAGATAGCTTTCATGATAGCCGGGTAATACAGTTCTTGGGTCTCATCGATTTCGTGCCTTCCCGGTACCCCTGCCGTATGGTAATGTCCAAAATAAGGATGGTAATTTTGGATGCTTCTAATAATATCGCCTTCCTGTATTTGCATGTGGTAAATATCAAAGAGCAATTTAAAGTTATCGCTGCCCAAATGCTTGCAGAGTTCCACCCCCCAAAGCGAGTTGTCACACATATAATCTGGGTGGTCCACTTGGTTAAAGAGTTCCATTTGTATAACCACGCCATGCTCTTCGGCAAGCGGTAGTATTTTTGAAAGGCCCTCGACACAGTTTTGAAGCCCCACATAATCGTTCATTCCATCGCGATTGCCACTAAAACAAATTAGGTTGGTATACCCGGCTTCGGCAACTTGTGGAATGATTTCCGTGTAGTTCTTTATTAACTGTTCATGGTATTTTGGATTGTTCCATCCTTCCGTTAAGCTTATTTCCGCACCATTGCACATGGAACAATGGATATCGTACTTTTTTAATAACGGCCAATCCTTGGGTCCAATGAGGTCAATGGCCTTAATGCCCAAGTCGTTCAGTATCTTTAAAAAATCTTCCAAGGGTAAATACCCAAAGCACCATTGGCATACACTATGGTTAATATTGTTCTTTAACTTAAAATCCTTACTGCCGTTCGTTACCTGTGCCATAGCGCCTGTTGTTACTATTGCGGCCGCCCCTGCCGTAGAGGTTGCCAAAAAGTTTCTCCTTTTCATCGGTGGTGTTTTATCGCTAGAAAGATAGTACATTGGTAATTCAAATGGAAATTAGACCGGATAAACAAAAGTTGTTGGAACTGGCCCACTATAAAATGCCCTTTGGAAAATATAAGGACCGATATTTGGTGGATCTCCCTATTTCTTACCTGGTTTGGTTTGGGCAAAAAGGATTTCCCAAAGGGAAGTTGGGGGAATATTTACAAACCACCTTGGACATAAAATCCAACGGATTGGAACCCCTTATCAGAAAACTTCAAAAAGAATTTCCGCGATAAGCTCTTAGGATTGTGGACAGATTGTGTAACTTTATGCCCCGTAACAACAGATACAATCATGTCACAAACCAAGTACATTTTTGTTACGGGAGGCGTAACATCTTCATTAGGTAAAGGTATTATCGCCGCATCCTTAGCTAAACTATTGCAAGCCAGGGGATACAGAACTACCATTCAAAAATTAGATCCTTATATCAATGTTGACCCGGGTACCTTGAATCCGTATGAACATGGAGAATGTTATGTTACGGAAGATGGTGCGGAAACCGACTTGGATCTTGGCCACTACGAACGTTTTTTAAATGTCCATACCTCTCAAGCAAATAACGTAACCACTGGTAGAATATACCAAAGTGTTATTGAAAAGGAACGCCGTGGTGAGTTTTTGGGAAAAACGGTACAGGTGGTACCACATATTACCAATGAAATTAAGGAGCGCATCCAACTGCTTGGTAAAAGTGGGGATTATGATATTGTGATAACCGAAATAGGGGGGACGGTCGGTGATATTGAATCCCTACCTTATATAGAAGCCGTTCGGCAATTGCTTTGGGAGCTGGGGGATAACAATGGTATTGTCATCCATCTTACCTTAGTACCTTATTTAGCTGCTGCTGGGGAGTTGAAGACAAAACCCACACAACATTCCGTAAAAACGTTGATGGAAAGCGGAATAAAAGCGGATATTTTGGTTTGCCGTACGGAACATCATATTTCTGACGAAAAACGGGAGAAATTGGCGCTTTTCTGTAATGTAAAAAAAGAAGCCGTTATCCAATCCATTGATGCTTCTACCATATATGATGTGCCCATTTTAATGCAAGAAGAAGGTTTGGACACCGTCGCCTTAAAGAAATTGGCCCTGTCCGATATCATGGAACCTGATTTAAACCAATGGCGAGAGTTCTTGGCTAGGCATAAAAACCCAAAAAGCGAGGTTACTATCGGTTTAATTGGTAAGTATGTGGAATTGCAAGATTCCTATAAGTCCATTTTAGAATCTTTTATCCATGCAGGTGCGGCCAATGAGGTAAAAGTGACTATTGCTTCCATTCATTCAGAACATTTATCCGGTGATAATATAAAGGATACCATGAGCGGTTTGGACGGTGTTTTGGTTGCCCCGGGTTTTGGGGAACGGGGAATAGAAGGAAAGATATTGGCGGTACAATATGCCCGCGAGCATAATATCCCATTTTTAGGGATTTGCTTAGGGATGCAAATGGCCGTTATCGAATATGCCAGAAACGTTTTGGGGCTAACGGATGCCAATTCTACGGAAATGGACGAGAACACCTCGGCTCCGGTCATCAATTTAATGGAAGCCCAAAAATCCATTACCAATAAAGGGGGAACCATGAGACTAGGAGCTTGGGACTGTGAACTTAAAGCAGGTAGCTTGGTCCAAGAAGCGTATAATGGCGCAACCAATATTGCAGAAAGGCACAGACACCGCTATGAGTTTAACAACGCCTACAAAGAAAAATTAGAGCAAGCAGGAATGCTCCCTACCGGATTAAACACGGAAACCAACCTTGTGGAGATTGTAGAGTTGCCGGCACACCCATGGTTTGTAGGGGTACAATACCATCCGGAATATAAAAGTACCGTGGCCAATCCGCATCCACTTTTCGTAGGCTTTGTAAAAGCGGTTTTAGAGCAAAAACTACAACAATCTAATGCCACAATGGCATAAACTACACATTTGGACATATATTTGCTAGCTGTTGGACAGTTAAAGCATACATAAATAACTTTCATGGAAGAAAAGAAACTGGATATCAATTCCATCATCGGTTTTGTGCTGATTTTTGGTATACTATTAGGTTGGATGTACTTAAGAAAACCGACCCCAGAAGAGTTGGCCGCAGAAAAAGCCGAGCAAGAGCAAATTGAAGCAGCAGAAAAAAAGGAGGAAACCGCTCCTTTGGTAGCGAATGAAAAGCCTACTACTCCCACTATAGATTTACAAGACTCCACGGCCGTTGCAAATTATAAAAGTGCCATTGGCGCGTTTGGGTTTACCAAACCTTCCGAAGGTACCACCACTTTTGAAAACGAGGTGTTGTATTTGGAAGTAGCTAATAAAGGTGGACAGATCATAGAAGCTAAAATGAAGGAATTCGTTACCTACGATTCCATTCCCGTGCATTTGGTCAAAGACGGTAACGCCAATTTTGGACTTTCATTTACCACCAACGACAATAGGGTCTTAAATACCCAAGAACTTTATTTTGAACCTAGTTTGACCACTAGTGGGGACAACAAGGTGCTTTCCATGAAAGCCAAAGTCTCCAACAATCAATTTTTGGAGTATCGCTATGAAATGAAGCCCAGTGATTATTTGGTGGAATTCACCATAAGGTCACAAGGGCTAAACGGGGTGCTCAACGCTTCCAAACCTATTGATTTGGAATGGAACCTAAAAGGAATACGCCATAACAAGAGTGTACAGTATGAAAACAGGTACACGGAAATGATGTATAATTATGAAGGCGGAAAGATCGATTACCTCTCCGCTGGTAGTGATGATGATGACATAGAGGAAGACGTTAAGTGGGTTTCTTACAAGCAACACTTTTTTACATCCATTTTAATTACGGACAAGAACTTTAAAACGGTAGATATCCGTTCAAAAAACTTGGTGGAAGAAGAAAGCAAGGAGACTGCCTTTACCAAGGAATTTGCTACTTCGATCCCGTTGGAATTGGAAGGAGGTGAACTTTCAGAAAGTTTAAATTGGTACTACGGCCCTACGGACATCAAAGTGCTTAGTACTTATGAAGAATACGGATTAGAGGATACCATTTATTTTGGATGGGGAATTTTTGGTTGGATCAACCGCTATATATTCAATCCTTTTTACAATTTCTTGAGTTCCTTTTTACCCTATGGGATCGCTATTATCATAATGACCATTATTGTGAGGCTGGCCCTTTCTCCCGTAACCTATAAGTCCTACTTGTCGCAGGCCAAGATGAAGGTTTTAAAACCGGAGATTACGGAAATCAACGAGAAGCACAAGGATAATGCAATGAAGAAGCAGCAAGAGACCATGAAACTGTACAACAAAGCCGGGGTGAGCCCCATGAGTGGTTGTATTCCCGCCTTAATGCAACTGCCTATTTTTTATGCCCTGTTCATGTTCTTCCCCTCTTCCTTTGCGCTACGCCAAAAGTCCTTTCTCTGGGCTGACGATTTAAGTTCATACGATTCAATTTTTCAATGGACAACTAATATTCCCGTGATATCTACTTTTTATGGTAATCATGTGAGTCTCTTTCCTATTTTGGCCTCCATAGCCATATTCTTTTATATGAGAATGACTACGGGACAAAGCATGCAAATGCAACAACAACCAGGCATGCCCAATATGAAGTTTATTATGTATTTGTCGCCACTAATTATGCTAGTCTTTTTTAATAGATATGCCAGTGGTTTGAGTTTGTACTACTTTATTTCTAACTTGATTACCATATTTATCATGTTGGCCATTAAGAACTACATTTTGGACGATACTAAAATCCATGCCCAGATACAAGAGAACAAAAAGAAGCCTAAAAAGGAGAATAAGTTCCAAAGAAAAATGCGTGAGATGATGGAACAGGCGGAGGAACAAAAGAAGACAGGTAAACGCTAAACCAATATAACAGATGATTTTAAATCCTAACCTTTTTTGGTTGGGATTTTTTTTGCGTTAAGGTTGCCCTATCGTTGTAGTAACATTCAAGGAAATGTTTTGACTTTTGTAGGTAAGAACCCCAGTTTAAGGATGAGTGGTGTAGGATGTAGGGATATAAAAGTGGCTGCTTTAGGATACCAAAAGAAGCCTTCAATTTTTTTGTTTGGCAAAAAGGAAATTGGAGAACCTTTTAAAACAAAACTTCCCCGTGTTTAGCGGGGAAGTTTCTACCACATAAGTGTGGATTAGTCTGGAAAGATTCGGGACTCCAAAGATGCAACCTAATTGGCCGGAAAAAAATTAATAGTTGTCAAGTGCGGTTTTTTGTATGGTAATAGAACCCCTTTTGATGTGTCATCGATGAACGGCAAAAACCATCGATTAAAGAAGCCCCGAACGTATCGACGAACGGGGCTTTATGAGGGAAAAATTATGCTATTTAATAAGTCTACTTTTAAAATTGTAAGTAAATAATTACTAAAATTTAAAACAATTTTTCCATTACCGTTATTCTTTTAATTTTTAGTTTGTGGTATCCGGAAGCATAACTTGGTTCAATACATGGATAACACCATTATTCGCTTGGACATCCACGGCAATAATTCCAATGCCGGTCGTTCCGCTACCGTCTGTAACATCGGCAATATTATCTCCCGTACCGGGTAACGTAATGGAAATAACGTCGCCTTCCAAAGTTTCGGCTGGGGTCATACCATCAGGGGTAAGGTCGCCAGAGCGGATGTTTCCGCTAACCACGTGGTGGAACAATACATCGGTCAACAATCCTTCTTCAATGTCACCAACTTCGTTCCATTCCATGTTGGTATCCAACAAGGCTTGGAACGCATCGTCCGTAGGGGCGAAAACCGTAAAAGGTTCATCACCGTTCAATGTGGCTACAAAATCTGTAGTTGGGGTTGCGGCCGTCAATGCAACGACCAGATTGGAGAAGGTAGAATCCGCTACGGCAAAAGTAGTAACCGTAGGTAAGTCAATTACGGCATCCACGGCATGTATTACACCGTTGGTGGCTACGATATCGATAGCACCGTCCACTACGGAACTTGTACCGTTAAAAATTACGCCCTCATCCGTATTAATATAGATGGAAAGGTTCTCATCTTCCGCAAAGGTGGCCAAGGTATTGTTGTAGCCGGTACTTAATGAAGAAGATAATGCTGTAGTGCCCCCAATAACATGGTTCAAAAGAATATCCTGCAATACATTTCCATTGGGGTTGTCAAAACTGGCAAAGGCATCGTTAACAGGTGCAAAAACAGTATATTGTGATTCTGCATTGGAAAGTACGGACACAAAGTCGACGGTGTTCCCCTCATTGGTCAAAGCACCTACCAAACTACTTAAGTCTGGGTTTGCGGTTGCATGGTCTACAATATTGGGTAATGCGATTACGGCATCCACAATATGTACGATACCATTGATAGCTTGGATATCCGCTCCATTTTCAATGACGGAACTTATACCGTTGAACTGCACCCCAGCGCTGGTATTGTAATAGATGCTCAAAAAAGAATCCTCTATAGGGCCATTGGCTAAAGTACTTGCATAACCGGAACCGGCAGCCGTTAAGGTAGCGGCATCAATTTCACCTGCAATAACGTGGTTTAAAAGTACCTCAGTCAATACGTCTACAGGAACATCTTCCAGTGCCGCACCATCTAAAAATGCAGAAAAAGCATCATCTGTTGGGGCCAATACCGTAAAAGGTCCATCACCTCTAAGTACCGTAGGCAAGTCTCCGTTAGCCGCCAGAAGCGCTGCCACTAAATTGCTTAGACTAGGTGTAGCAATGGCCAGATCGGTAATGGAAAAAAGTAAGACACCGTTTAAAGCGTCAATGGCCTCCTGGGGCAACAATACTTTGTTAATAATGTGTACGGTACCATTTGTGGTAGGAACGTCTGCCGTAGTAACTTCCGCAGACTCGTTAGCGGCATCTACAAAGAAGACGCCACCGTCGGTAGACACGGTTACGGATTCCCCTTGTACGGTCTCTACCATTTGTCCATCGGTCAACTGATCGGAAGTAACCGCTGCACCTGCAACCACATGGTAGGCTAAGATAGCCGCCAATAAATCTTGTTCTCCTTCCGTATCAAAATCGTCCAGACTTTCAAAACCATCCAAACGGGCAAACAAATCGGTAAACGCGGCATTTGTGGGGGCAAGTACCGTAAAAGGACCTTCACCACTTAAGGTAGCGACTAGATCGTTGTTCGCGCTCAGGTCCGCTGCGGTTAGCGCAGCTACCAAACTGCTAAGGTCTGCAGTTGCTTGCGCCGCCTCTACGATATTTGCTGTGGGGCCAGTAGGTTCGTCCATTGGCGTGTTATCATCATCATCCGAACAAGCGGCGAATAGAAATAAGGATGCGAACACACCAATTTTAAGTAAATTTTTCAAAGATTTCATGGAGTTGAGATTAAATTAATTGTTTAATAAATTGTTTTAAAATATAAACAGAATAAAATATTGATTATCAGCTTGTTGTCGACTTTAAACTGTAATTAACTGATATTCAATTTTTTATTTCTTACTCTTAAGAGATTTTGTTTAATTTTTGGTTGCGTTCTTTAAACATTATTTAATAAATGTTTAACAAATATTACAAAAAGATGAACATTTTGTCATAAAGAATAGTTTGGGAGCTACGGATATAAAGCAATCCTTGGCATTTAATAACACGGTATATTACGATAACAATAGGTTGATGATAGTCAGCTATTTAGTAATCGATTTGTGGTTTATATTTCTTCTCATTCATAACTATGTTCCCTGAATAATTGATATACAAACGGCGTTGGATTCCAAAAGGAACATATCTTAAATTTTTTAACAGCTAAGACTTCTTCTCTTATCATCATCCTGTGCCATCCCATGGAGATGGCAAGCATCCTATTTTGTATTTTTGCCATTCATTAAATTGTGATGAAAAAAGTAATTGTTGGACTTTCTGGCGGAGTGGATTCCAGTGTAGCGGCATACCTGTTAAAAGAACAAGGGTATGAAGTGATAGGCCTTTTTATGAAGAACTGGCATGATGATTCCGTGACCATTTCGGATGAGTGCCCTTGGTTGGAAGATAGTAATGATGCCCTTTTGGTGGCCGAGAAGTTGGGAATCCCCTTTCAAACGGTGGATTTAAGTGAGGTGTATAAGGAACGCATCGTTGACTATATGTTTAAGGAATACGAAGCGGGAAGGACACCAAATCCTGATGTACTTTGTAATAGGGAAATCAAATTCGATGTATTCTTAAAGATTGCCATGGACCTAGGTGCAGACTACGTGGCTACGGGACACTATTGCCGTAAGGGAACCATCGTTGGTAACGATGGTGTACAGACCTTTCAGCTTTTGGCCGGTGTTGATGGTAATAAGGATCAATCCTACTTTTTATGTCAGTTGTCACAAGAACAACTTTCTAAAAGTTTGTTTCCTATTGGGGAACTTACCAAACCCGAGGTGCGCGCCATTGCCGCAGCCAACGATTTGATAACAGCGGATAAAAAAGACTCCCAAGGACTCTGTTTTATAGGAAAAGTACGCTTGCCCGATTTTTTGCAGCAACAGTTAAAACCAAAACAAGGGGTTATTGTTGAGGTTCCAAATACTTCAGACCATTACGGGACCAAAGCGGACAACTTTACGACCAAGGTAGCGGAGTTAATGTACCATGCGCAAAAACCCAAGTATACCCTTACTGATGGCAAAGTAGTGGGCAAGCACCAAGGCGCCCATTTTTTTACCAAAGGCCAGCGTAAAGGTTTGGATGTGGGGGGCACTCCGGAACCTTTGTTCGTCATAGATACGGATGTTGATGAAAATGTAATTTATACCGGACAGGGGAAGTCCCACCCAGGGCTGTACCGCAAAACCTTGTTCGTCAAGGACCAAGAGTTGCACTGGATCCGGGAAGATATGACGCTTCAATTGGATGAAACCCTGCAGGTGATGGCCCGGATACGGTACCGGCAACCATTGCAAAAGGCTGTTTTATACAAAGTTGAAGGAGGTCTTTATGTAGATTTTGAAGACCAACAGTCCGCTATTACGGAAGGCCAATTTGTAGCCTGGTACCACGGGGAAGAGCTTATTGGATCAGGTGTCATATCTTAGTGGTATGCAAAACAGGATTACCGAACTTTTTAAGATTAAATACCCCATTATCCAAGCGGGAATGATTTGGGCAAGCGGTTGGAAACTGGCTGCGGCCGTATCCAATGCAGGAGGTCTGGGTTTGATAGGTGCAGGGAGCATGTACCCCCAAGTATTGCTGGACCACATTAAGAAATGTAAGGCAGCAACGGACAAACCCTTTGGGGTTAACATCCCGATGCTTTACCCAGATTTGGACCAACTGTTTCAAATAATTTTGGATGAAGGGGTTAACATCGTATTTACTTCTGCCGGAAACCCAAAGACCTATACCCCGTTTTTAAAGGAACGCGGAATAACGGTGGTCCATGTGGTGAGCAGTGTAAAGTTTGCGCTAAAGGCACAAGAAGCTGGTGTTGACGCCCTTGTTGCGGAGGGTTTTGAAGCCGGAGGTCATAATGGAAGGGATGAGACGACCACTATGGTCCTTATACCGGCAGTAAAGGAGAAGATAGAAATTCCACTTATCGCCGCAGGCGGAATTGCCAATGGCAAGCAGATGTTAGCGGCCATGGTTTTAGGTGCCGATGCCGTTCAAGTGGGGAGCCGGTTTGTGGCAAGCAAAGAAGCCTCTTCTCATGATGCTTTTAAGCAAGAAGTAGTACACGCCAAAGAAGGGGATACCCAACTGACGCTAAAAGAACTAGCGCCGGTGCGGTTGCTAAAGAACAAGTTTTATCAGGAGATTCAAGAGGCCTATAGTAAGGGTGCCACTGCGGAAGAACTCAAGCAACTTTTGGGCAGGGCGCGTGCCAAAAAAGGAATGTTTGAAGGGGACTTGGAAAATGGTGAACTGGAAATCGGTCAAGTATCCGCATTAATACATGGAATTTTACCGGCAGCTACAATCGTAAAGGAATTGATTTCCGAATATGATCATGCCATACAACACTTACCCGAATCTTTCATCAGTTAA
Source organism: uncultured Croceitalea sp. (assembly GCA_937926215.1). Classification (GTDB taxonomy): domain Bacteria; phylum Bacteroidota; class Bacteroidia; order Flavobacteriales; family Flavobacteriaceae; genus Croceitalea. Next base: position 9,980 of record CALEYA010000165.1, read on the forward strand.
ATAAGATGGAATACCCCTAATTTTTTGGGTTGTTGCTGTCATACAATTCCCTTTTTTTACGCTTGGCCTTTTTGTACAAAGGCAAAAAATAGGAAAGCGAATAATTGAACCCAACGCCCCATCTGCTGTTTTCGGTAACCTTGTTAAACCCGGGAATCCAGAGGTTCCTAAAATTATCAGGGTCTTTGTTACTGATCAGATGCCCTAAGCGAAGGCTTATTCCGGTGTAAATATTGGCGAACAATTCCGCTTTAACGGAAACTACAAATTCCAACCACGAGGCATTTAGATTATTGAATTCGATAGCCTCATCACTGCCAAGGACAAATTCATCGGGACTAAAAAAACGGTCACTGTCAAAAAAAGAAAAATTACTTAAGGTATGGCTAAACGTGCTAAAGGCATATCGGCCCCCAATAGTAATTTGGTTGTCCATTCCAAACCAATTTTGATAGGTATTGTGTTCCGCACCTATTTTGATATAGCTGCCGTTGGTGGTGTATTGATACAGGGCGGAACGTTCCAGTTCTTCCGTTCGGGTCCTTTCCTCATTGCCCAGTTCTGCCGCTAAATACAATTTTTCCCTAAGCCTATAATCACCAACCAGCTCCAAACCCTGGTAATTATCATCAAAAAAAGAACGTGCGGGCCTACTCAAATCTATTCCTACCCGTATGCCGTACCGTTGTGATTTTACCGTGGTATCCTTGGGCTGTACACTTACAGGGTCGCTTTCTTGACCTAATCCAAGTAAAGAAAGCATCAAGAAAAAAAAGGTGCTAGTGAAGTACTTTAACATGGATTTGGTTTGTGCGTTGTATATTGGATTCTACGATTCGGATTTCCTGTATCCAACCTGTACCGCCTGTTTCTTGATTGATTTCCAGGCCATCAAAATTGGCAATAAAGCCACAGGCCCTTGTTATAAATTCACTATTTACGGTATAGTTGAAGTTCAAGACGTCTACAGTGCCCGTTTCTTCGCCGGTCATATCATCATCGCTAGAGTTGGTAATAAACTCAAAGCTGGTGCTGTTGGTTGCAATTTGTAAAGGGATTAGAATGGAATCGTTTTCCGTTGATCTATCACTAAATTGATATAGCGATACATTATTCAATACGCTATCATTGTCTATGGCCCGTAACCGAAACCCGGGTACGGGTTTAAAACTAAGGGTGTCCTCCACATCAAAAAAACCGATGACAAGAAGGGGGGTGTCTCCTTCAACACAGATATCGTCTCGCTCACAAGATGAAAAATGGGCAATGCCTAGCACGACCAAAATAAGCTGAATTCCTTTTTTTATCACGTTTACAGTGCGTCCTTTTTACGTAAAAGTACAATATTCTCTACATGGTGCGTCTGCGGGAACATGTCTACAGGCTGTACTTTTTCTATGGTGTACTTTTCTTTCATTAATGCTAAATCCCTTGCTTGGGTTGCGCTATTGCAACTTACGTAAACGATTTGTTTTGGCATTACTTTTAACAATTGTTCAACAACTAATTTGTGCATGCCGTCCCGTGGGGGATCGGTGATGACCACATCTGGAATCCCGTGTTGCTCCAAAAACTGGTTGTTGAAGACGGTTTTCATATCCCCAACAAAGAATTCCGTATTATCAATCTTGTTGTGTTGGGCATTTGCCTTGGCATCCAAAATAGCTTCTGGAACGGATTCTATTCCAACTACCTTTTTTGCTTTTTTGGCCACAAATTGTGCTATGGTCCCAGTACCGGTATATAGATCATATACCAGTTCTTCGCCTGTTAAACCGGCAAAATCCCGTGTGATTTTATAGAGTTCATATGCCTGCTCGGAATTGGTCTGGTAAAAGGATTTTGCGTTGATTTTAAATTGCAGTCCCTCCATTTCCTCAAAAATATGGTCCCGTCCAGCAAAACAGACTACTTCTTGATCATAAATGGTGTCGTTACCTTTTGGGTTGATGACATATTGCAAAGAGGTTAGCTGCGGATATTCCTTTTGCAAAAAGGACAAGAGGAGTTCTCTTTCTTTGGGGACATCCTTATAAAATTGGATGACAACCATAATTTCACCTAAGGAGGTAATTCTAATCATCATGGTGCGTAACGATCCTTCCTGTTTTCTGGGATTGTAAAATTCAAGACCGTTTGCTACGGCAAAATTTTTGACGGATAGGCGGATGGCATTGGAAGGGTCCTCCTGCAAATGACATTGCTTTACATCCAAAATCTTGTCCCACATACCAGGAATATGAAAACCCAATGCGTTTTTATCTTCGATTTCGTGGTCCGATTTAATTTCGTCCAGTGTCAGCCATCTGCTGCTGGAAAAGGAAAATTCCATTTTATTCCTGTAGAAATACTGTTTTTTAGAGCCTAAAATTGGGGAAACCTCTGGCAGGTCCAAATGCCCGATGCGAATTAAATTGTTGGCGACTTCCTGTTGTTTGTACGCCAATTGGTGTTCGTAGTCCATATGCTGCCATTTGCAGCCACCACAAACCCCAAAATGTTGGCATTTGGGAGTGGTGCGTTTATCGGAAAGCTCATGAAAATGGGTAGGGACGCCTTCGTAGTAGGCCTTTCGCTTTTTGGTGGTCTGTATATCGACCACATCGCCTGGAACGGCATTCGTCAAGAAAATGACACGCCCATCCGGGGCTTTTGCGACCGTTTTTCCTTTTGCTCCTGCATCCAGCACTTCTATTTGTTCAAAAAGTACCCTCTTGTTCTTTTTTCGCATATGCAAAGGTAATAGCTTTAAAAGAAAAAGACCCTTAGGAATAAGGGCCTTTTATCGATGAAAATAACGCTAATTAAAATGCAACGGTTTATTTTTTAGGATTGAATTTTTCCAAAATGCGCTCCATTTGCTTTCCTGCCGCGGCCCTACCGCCAAGTCCAAAAGAAAGGGCAATGGTTATGGCGATGGTACCCAAGGTAATTCCAAAGGCCAGGTTGATAATATCGTCTGCCATACCCATAGTTTTTAGGCCCATGGCCAAGAATATGGCCAAAATAGCAGTGCGCAAAACACTGGACACAAAAGAATTATCTTCATTTTTGGATAAGGTTTTCTTTGCTAGAACCGAAATCCAGTTCCCGATCAGAATGATAACCAATCCAAAGAGAATTCTTCCGGATAGGTTGGTAATCGTTTCCATAAGTTGGGTCAATTGTGCAAATTCCAATTTCTCCAAAGCCGTCAATAAGCCAAAGACAACGATAAAGAAGTAAACAAGGTTGCCAATAAGCTTTGGCAAATTGCTATTGCCCACCAAGTTTTGCAAGTGCATTTTTGCTACCAAACTATCAAGCTTCATTTTAGATAGAATGTCCTGTACAAATTGGGACAAAAACCGACCTCCAATAACAAACAGCATTAAAATGAAAACAGCCAACAGCACCTTGGGAACGGCTTCAAAGAATTGGGACAGAATCGCCGTAGCCGGAACGGATATGGTATCCATGTTCAAAATATTGAGGGCTGCGATCAGTAAGGGGATGAAAACAAAGATGAAAACCACTTTTTTAAGTATCCCTACAATATCCAATCCAGAAGGGATTCCCATTTTTGGAATAAATTTCTGAATGGTATCCCCAGACATTCCCACAAGTTCCGATACCACGGAGGCCAGCATATACCCAATGTATCCTACAAGGCCAGCCCCGATCAAATTGGGGATAAATGCCAAGAATCCGTCCAGTAAGTTCTTTACCGGGTCAAGCACACTTTGCATACCCAACTTTTCCAAAGCCAGCATAAAAACAAAGATCATGACCAAAAAATAAAGCAGTTTGCCTACAAATTTGGACAAGGTTATCTTGTCGCCTTTCATCTTGTCATCAATTCCCGTACGTTTCACAAGCTTGGTGGTCACCCTTTTTAATACGCCCGCAATAAACCATCCTATCAGTACGATCAATAAAGCCCCTAAGGTACTTGGCAGAAAATCCCCAACGGAGTTGGTAAGACTGTCCAGCATGTTTTCTAAATATTCCATTTTTATAGTTTTAAAAAGATTAGTGTACTAATGGGAACCCTTTTTTTGGAGTAAGTCACAAGTGGAAAACCATGCCGTGCGGAAAAGAGGGCATTTTTTTATATTTTTACGCCTCTACTAGGGATGATTTCTCTCCCACGCTGAATTTCCGAGTCTTCGGAAGGATAAAGGTATTGCAGGAATGGTTATTTTATAATTTTTAAATGCTATTAAAATGGCTGTTTTAGAACAATTGACGTCGCAAGAAGCGATCGCACTGGAAAACAAGTATGGAGCCCACAATTACCACCCCTTACCCGTTGTATTAAGTAGGGGAGAAGGAGTTTATGTATGGGATGTTGAAGGAAAAAAGTATTATGATTTTCTTTCGGCCTATTCTGCGGTTAACCAAGGACACTGTCATCCCGTAATCGTGGATGCCATGAAAAGTCAGGCGGAAACCTTGACACTTACCTCACGTGCTTTTTACAATGACATGTTGGGCGCGTATGAAAAGTATGTTACGGAAACCTTTCATTTTGACAAGCTGCTTCCTATGAACACAGGAGCGGAAGCGGTAGAGACCGCACTCAAAATTTGCCGGAAATGGGCGTATGAAAAAAAGGGGATTGAAGAAAACCAAGCCCAAATCGTCGTTTGCGAAAACAATTTCCACGGGCGTACCACAACCATCATTTCCTTTTCCAATGACCCTGTGGCCAGAGCCAATTTTGGACCGTTTACCAATGGTTTCCTAAAGATTGAATATGACAATCTTACTGCTTTGGAAGAAGCCTTAAAGGAAAACCCAAATGTTGCGGGATTCTTGGTAGAGCCCATACAAGGGGAAGCTGGTGTTTATGTACCTTCTGAGGGGTACTTAAAAAATGCAAAGGCGCTGTGTGAAAAATACAATGTCCTTTTTATTGCCGATGAGGTACAGACCGGAATCGCAAGAACGGGTAGGTTACTCGCTACCTGTGGCAACTGCTCTTGTAAGGATAAACATTGTAGTGGCACCCCGGAAGTGAAACCTGATATCCTTATTTTAGGAAAAGCCCTTTCTGGTGGTGCGTATCCCGTTTCCGCAGTTTTGGCCAATGACCCCATAATGGAAGTCATCCGTCCCGGTAACCATGGGAGTACCTTTGGCGGCAATCCAGTGGCGGCAGCTGTAGGAATGGCGGCCTTGGACGTGGTCAGAAATGAAGGATTGGCAAAAAATGCGGATGAACTAGGCGAGTTGTTTCGGGATGAAATGAACAAGTTTATTCCAGATTGTGATTGGATAACCGCGGTTCGCGGTAAGGGATTGCTTAACGCTATCTTGATCAATGATACTGAAGATAGCTCCACGGCTTGGGATATCTGTATGGCCCTAAAAGAGAATGGTCTATTGGCAAAGCCTACCCATGGCAATATCATTCGCTTTGCGCCACCTTTGGTCATGACCAAAGCGCAATTGTTGGATTGCGTTGGGATTATTTGTAAAACCTTGTTGGAATTTAAAGTCTAAAGTAAACTTCCTTGGGGCAAGTACGCCTAACGGACGGACAGGCCTCGGGCTATGATACCTTTTGGCGATGCCAATAAAAAATCCCCGAAAGGGGATTTTTTGTATTCTATAGTAGCATCCTGATACCAGAAGGCCTGACATATTCAAGTTCATGGTACTGCCATGGTTTGCGTGTAAACTATCTTGCGGCGCCCCTTGAAGGTTTGCTGCGCTTTAATTGTCGCTGTATTTTTTTGATGGCAGATTCAATGGATTTTTCCGGTTCAATGATATTATACTCCCCCCAGAAATCAGGGTCGGAGAAGCCGACTGCCTCATCACTAAGGATTATGGATTTTTTAATTCGTTCCTTGGCTTTTAATGTTTCGCCTTCCGTATTTTTCTTCCAGTCCGTAACGGCCATTTCAGCGGTCATGCTATAGACGGAGTTGAACAACTTGTCTTTCCAGTTAACTTTAAATTCCAACAGTACATTGCTGTACCCGTAGTACCACTTTCCATCTTTACTTCTATAATCTACCCGATAAGCAACCTCGGTAGGCCAAACGTCCACATTCTTAGGTTTTCTTCGCACAAACAAACGGGAAGCAAGCTCCCTATCTGTAATGTTCAAGTTGTAAACTGCACTGGTAAGGGTTTTGTCTTGGGCATCCACATAGAGTTTGCCTGCATAAAGCGGGGCTGTAATACTTTCCAATTGTTTAAAGTCAATGATATAAACCTGGCGATCGTTAATGACCGTTGTGCGATTAAACCTAAACGTATAGTCATCAAGCTGTTCATCGGAGAAGATATATTCTGGATATTTCATAATATCTACATAAAGTGCATTGAAAGGTCCTCCCTGCAATTTTAGGGCTACGGTATCCAATCGCCTATAATCCGTGCTTTTTCGTGCTTTATACAATTGTACTGCGTCTTTTCTGAACGAGTCGTATGGTGTTTTGTAAATATTTACCACCGCTTCGGAAAGTGATACGTTGCGACGTCTCTTTTTAATGGTTTCCCTGTAAAAAGCGGTCATTAAAGTAGGGTCGTTAAAATAGTTTTCCCCTTTTTTTGCCAGTACTTCTCGTATGAGGCCCTCAGCATCCTTGGGCGCATTAATGTTTACTTCCGCCAGTTGGGTTACGGAAATTTCCAGTTCAATCTTATTGTTTTTTTGATTCAATTGTTGCAAGGGAATTTTGGTCGTAGAATGCCCAAGGAAAGAGAAGTTTACCATACCCTCGGTAATGGAATTAGGTACTTTAAGTAAAAAGTCACCTTCCGTATTCGAAATGGTTGAGATATTCGTACCCTCCAAGGTTATTGTAGCAAATACCAACTCTTTTTTGGTATTCTTCTCTACAATTTTTCCTTTGTACTGCTTAAAATCGTTTGTTTCCTGAGCAGTGAGTAACAAACTGCTACTAAAAACAATGCAAAAACTTAAAAAATATTTAAATGGCTTCATAGCTATAGTAATTTGAAAATCAGTCGTAAAGACCGGCATAATCTTAACGTAAGGTACAAAATTATACAATGCGCAATGTAGTCCTGCTTTAAGCGATACTAATCTATTGTTAAGAATTTGGTGTCAGTATTGGCTTTTTGGTCAAAAGGAGGTGTGTCTGGCAACATTATTTAGTGTTGGAGCCTGCATTTCATCGAAATTTTGCCTTGCATTCGTTCGGATTATTATCTTTACCGCGTATGAAAAAAGCTATTCTTTTTCTGATGTTGGTTTTAGTATGCGCTAAGGGCAATAGTCAAGTTGACCAAGACAAAGCCCTTCATTTCCTTGGAGGTAATTTGTATGGCTTGGCGGGTGCGGGAATTGCAAAACAAATCTCTAAAGGAAACAGGTGGTGGACCTTTGCCGGGGCCATCGGCGGAAGCACTTTAATTGGTTTGGGCAAAGAAGCGGTAGATGCCGGTCAACGCCCTAACGGTTGGGACAATGATGATTTACTGGCAACCATTTTGGGAGGTGCGACCATAGGGGTAACTATTGATTTGTTTACCAATCATAAAAAAAAGAAACAACGGGACAAAAAACTGGCCGCAGCCGAGGTTAGCACGCTAAGAATTTCACCAGGAACAACACCAAGCCTCGATTTTAAAACTGGGGAGCTTCCTTCTATGACGGAACTAGGTCTTTCTGCAAGCGTTTTTGACGAATTGCGTTAAAGCAGACCACGCGCCTTTATTTCCAAGTATTTATTAATGGTATTGATGGTGAGGTCTTCCGGCTTGGTCAAAATGGTCTGGATGCCGTATTTACGCAATTCGTTTACGATCAGTTTCTTCTCAAACACAAATTTTTCAGCAATGGTCTGCTCAAAAATTTGATGCGTATTTTTTGCTTTCTTTCTGGAGAATTCCAACAGTTCCGTGTTTTCAAAAAAGATAACGACCAACAAATGCTGTTTTGCAATTGCCTGTAAATACGGCAACTGCCTGTTTAGGGCATCCAAGGTTTCAAAATTGGTATACAACAGTAACAGGCTTCTTTGGTTGAGGTTGCGTTTTATATCGATATAAAGCCTGCTAAAATCACTTTCTACAAAGTTGGTTTCAATATTGTAAAGGGTTTCTAAGATAAGGTTCATTTGTGAACTTCTGCGCTCTGCAACAACCCTGTTTTCTATGTTGGTACTAAAGGAAAACATACCTGCTTTGTCGTTCTTCTTAATGGCGATGTTACTGATGACCAACGTAGCATTAATGGCATAATCCAATAAACTAAGTTTTTCAAACGGCATTTTCATTACCCTACCTTTATCGATAACGGAATAGATGGGCTGGGATTTTTCGTCCTGGTATTGGTTGACCATCAGTTGGCTGCGTTTTGCGGTTGCCTTCCAGTTGATATTCCGGATATCGTCCCCTTGCACATAATCCTTGATTTGTTCAAACTCCATGGTATGGCCGATCTTCCTTATTTTTTTTAGACCGTATTCAAAAAGCCGATTGGTAAAGGCAATAAGGTCATACTTGCGCAATTGCAAATAGGAGGGATAGACAGGTACTTCTTGTTCGGCATTAAAACGGTACTTTTTGCTGAGCAATTTTATGGGGGAAGTAGCAAAAACATTTAAACTGCCAAAAAAATAAACCCCGCGTTCCGTTGGTCTTAATGAATACGCATAGGTTTTTTGTTCCCCACGCTTTAAGTTGCTCCGGAGCCCAAAATCCCTTTTTTGGAATTGGAAGGGCAACTCATCAATAATCTTTACGGTTACAGGAAAGAGATAGGTGTTGGTCAATTTGATTTCAATGGGATTTTCATCACCATTGGAGAGTTTGTCCGGAACGATTCGATTGCCCGTAATACTACCCTTGGAAATGAACAGCAATAGGACATCGACCAAAACCAATAGAAGAAAAATATAAAAAAGCAGTTTTACGGAACTCAACAGGTTCTCAAACATAAAGGCAACAAGGAAGCCCACCACCAAAGTGATAAGGGCGATAAAAAACCGCTTTTCTACATAGATATTTCTAAACAGCCGCTTCATCTGGTATTATCGGGGTATTTCAATAGATTCTATAAGTTGTTGTACCACTTTTTCTGCGGTAAAGCCTTCCATTTCACGTTCTGGGGTCAATATAATCCGATGCGCTAGAATAGGACTGGCCACCTTTTTAATATCCTCAGGAGTAATAAAGTCCCTCCCATTGATAGCCGCCAAGGCTTTGGAGGCGTCCATTATGGCTATAGAGGCCCTTGGGGAGGCCCCTAGGTAAAGATTGGCATTAGTTCTTGTGTCGTTAACGATGGATGCAATGTATCTCAACAAATTGTCCTCTACGATGATTTCTTTGATGGTATCTTGATATTCTGCGATCTGTTTGGCAGATAGTACGGAAGTAATCAGCCCTTCCACAGCGGTGTTTTTCTGCTGGTGCTTGCTTTCCAAAATGGCGACCTCCTCTTCCAAGGAAGGATAATCCACATTGATCTTAAAAAGAAACCGGTCCAATTGTGCTTCCGGTAATCTATAGGTGCCTTCTTGCTCCACGGGATTCTGGGTGGCAAAGACCAGAAAAGGCGGCTGCATATCAAACTCCTGTCCATCAATGGTGATTTGCCGTTCCGCCATAGCTTCAAAGAGGGCGGCTTGGGTTTTTGCCGGGGCACGGTTTATTTCATCGATTAAAACAATATTGGAAAACAAAGGGCCTTTCTTAAACTCAAACTCGGAGGTTTTTACGTTAAAAATGGAGGTTCCCAAGATATCACTTGGCATAAGGTCCGGAGTAAATTGGATACGACTGAAATCGACATCCATCGTTTTTGCCAAAAGTTTGGCCGTTACGGTTTTGGCTACCCCGGGCACTCCTTCTATCAACGAATGGCCATTGGCCAAAATGGATATAATCAAAAGTTCAATCATATCTACCTGGCCGATGATTACCTTCCCCAACTCCGTTTTAATCTTGCCCACGGCCTCCTGCAATTGGGTAAGGTCTATTCTTGAATTGAATTCCAATGGGTTTTCTTGTGGTTCGTTTGCCTCCATATTACGATTTAAATGCGGTTATTTTTTTATTAAGTTCAATAAGGTCTGCTTCGGAATGCACGGCCTTGTTTTTTAAATGGATAATAAATTCGATCAATTTTTTGGACTCTTCTACCGTTTTGCCGGATTTTGCGGCAAGGGTAGTAAAGGTTTTTTCGGTCAAGGTGTCCGTGTTCACATAATACCGCTGGCGTAGATGCGCTAAAAAGAAACGGATTTTCTTGGAAATCAAGTTGGTGTAATCCTTGTTTTGGTGGTATAGGGAACCCACGGTACGTGCAAATTCTACGGACGAATTTTCCAAAGGGGTCACCACTGGAATAATGCGCTGTTCCCTTTTTGCCCTAAAGATGACAAATAGGAGAAGTCCAATTAGGGTTAGGTAATAGGCCCATTTTAATGCAGCTTGATTAAGGATGAAGCGCATGGGGGAAGTAATGACTACCCGGCCAGATTTTTTATAGTTATCATAATACATGGGATGGTCCCCTAAATAGGCAAACACACCGCTCACATAATCTTCATTGCCCTTTAGCAGATAATAGTTACTGAAAGCTTGGGGCGTAGTATTGATAAAAAAGTTCCCTTTGCCAAAAGCAGTTTTTATAAAATTGGGCTGTCGCACAATTTCTTCCACTGCATTGTTAAAATCGTTTTTGTGTTCATATTCCAAATAGCCCAGGATAGTAGTATTGGTGGTATCTACGGATACAAGATGCGATTTTGAAACACCTCTGGAAAAATGATACTTCTTTGTGTTAAGTTGGGTATGGGTGAATTCCACGGTTACGGTATCCTCAACAATGGTATAATCATAATCTACTTCCAGATTGAGCGTGTCCCGTAATGTATAGTCAATATCAGAGGCCGCAAGAAAAACGGAATTCCCTTGCGCTACATAGTCCAGTAAGCGGTTTAGCTCCTGCTCGTCCAAGTCGATAAAATCATTGATCATAAAGTAATTGGAAACTGCGGTAGTGTCCCTATCCTCCATGATATAAAAAAGACTTTCCTCTACTTTGGTAATGTCGCTTTTTGGAAAGAGCTGTCGCAGCTCGTTAAACAAGACATACCCGCCAAACGGAATTTTGGATTGCGCCGTATAGGAGGGCTTCCAGTTGATGGGTTTTGGACGGGTAACCTCTGTAATGATTATCCCAAGGACGACCACCGCAAACAACCCGATAATAATTTTTGAGCGTCTATCCATATTACAAATTTGGGATGCTATTGTTCACTGTGGCGAAACTTTTACTGGCCGTTTCATAAGAAGCGGCGTCTATGGGTTGTTCCCCATACCATATATAATCATAGAGATAGGATGCTTTTTTAAATCCTGTCTTAAGGCGTGGTTCGCTGATTTCGTTTTGATAGTCAGAATTGGTCTTGTCAAAATGCCATTCAATAATATTGGTCTGCGAGAGTCGTTTTAAGATGCGTAAATACTGATAGCGAACGGCCAAGCGGTAGTCGTTTTCATTTAAGGCGTTTTTTAAGAGGGCATCCAAATCCAAGGTTTCAATATGTTGCTCTGCCATATCGATATCCAGTATTGCATTTGCTTTTTTGGTAAAAATGGCATTGAACTTTTCGTTGATGAGCAACCTTATGATTAAATAAATAGTGACCCCAGCCATTAGGGCATAGATAAGGTATTGCAACACTTTGAATACGCCCGGGGGAATATTGACCCCAAAAACATCATTAAGGGCCCTGCCTAACCACCTAAAAAAGCGATCGATGAGGTTTTGCGATTCACCCGTTTTTATATCATAATTGAATTCTTCGCCTTGGTAGTTGTCCGTAAGCCGTTCCAGTTTGCGTTCTATTAATCGGCTATCGGTATCAATGGCCACCGTTAAGGAATCTGCAGGTTCCTGAGCACGGATAAATACCAAACACTGTACTGTTATAAAAAGGGTCAAGGCGTATTTCACAGGTCCGTATTTCCTATTTGGTCTATTTTACTTCTGGTATGGATATTGTACTCTTTTTCATGAAGGGAGAAATACAACATGCCGTTCACGAATTGTGATAGACAATAGCTGTAAATACCCACGGCCAAGGCCATCCACGTACCTAGTGTATAAATAATCTTGGCAACCACCGAAGCAGAGTAATCCACGTCGTTCTCTACCACATGAAAGGTGTAAATACCTACCAATACTAGGGGAACTACAGAGAGGACAACCTGGAGTATGCCATTTAGGATACCCAAAACAAAATTGACCCCTACGGACTTCCAGAAATTTTTGGTGACCAATTTCCACCCTTCTCCCAAGGCATCCGTAACGCTTACCTTGTCTTGAAGCATATGCATAAAGGAAACCCCTACCCAAGCCAAAAAGAAGAACAGAATAATGTAATATGCGAAAATCCCCAAGAAAGGGATGATGAGTAAAATAAAACTCACTATTCCCAACCCAAAAAATAGGGCGATAAGAAGGATAATGAACAGCAAGATATTTCCGGATTGGCCTAATGTATATTTCCAGACCTCAGTTTTATGGACCTTCTCTCCTTCCTTATTGTTATAAAGAATCATATAGCTGGAGGATAGGCTATAGTTTAATGCCGCTACGATAACAAATATCAAGACGAGCAAAAGTCCACCTACCCCTAAAAGCAGGTTATACTTGTCATCCAAGGGTTCCCTAGCAACACCAAAGCTATACGAATTCTCATAAGCTATCAACCCAATAAACCCAGAAACAAGAAGGTAACTTACAATTAAAAGAGCCACCAAAAAGATACCGTTATAGTTTAGAAAAACGTTGGTAAACCTTTTAAGGTTTTGTTTCAAGAAATCAAAATATGCGGTTATGATATCGCCAAAATCACGATTGACCCGCAGCGGAATGTATTTGTCTGTCATGTATGGTTTTTAACAATCTGGGATATATCCCATAATAAAACACGATTAGCAAGAGTGATGTTCCAATAATCAAGAATGCCAACCAGTTGGGCATATCGGTATATCGTGTGATGAAGCCTTCAATAAATCCGGCAACGATAAAAAACGGGATGGTACTTACGACTACCTTTAAACCGTTCTTGGCGCCCTTCATAAAAGAGACCCGTCTAGAATACGTTTTTGGAAAAAGGATGCTATTGCCCATCAATAAACCTGCACAGCCCGCAACGATAATTACGGAAATTTCAATAGTGCCGTGTAACCAAATCTGTTTGTTCGCTTCAAAAAAAACGTTTTGGGTGTAAAAGAACGTAATAAAAGCCCCTAGCATCACCCCATTGCTAAAAAGGATATAGGCCGTTCCAATACTAGTAATCACCCCAAAGGCGAAGGCTAAAAATGCTACCCTAATGTTGTTGATAGTGATACCCAAAAAACTACCTATCTCGCTTCCTCCTTTATATATTGCCGCAGGGTCGCCGTTGGCAATATTGTTCAAAGTTTCATTTACGTAAGCGTCGCCCAAGATCAATCGCACAAAATTAGCATCGTTATAAGCGGAAATACTACCAATAACTGCGGCGACCATAAATATTAAAAAGGCTATACCTAAAGTCTTTTGATGTTCTGCAAAGAAGAGTGGAAATTCAGTTTTCCAAAAAGCTACGATACGGTTGCTGCTCTCTTTTTTGTTCTTATATATTTTTTGATGCGCTTGGGAGGCAAGACCGTTTAAATACAATAATGTCTTGCTTTCTGCGTAATAGGTTTGCGCGTAGGCCAAATCGTTGGTCAGTTGTATGTAGCCGTTCGCCAATGCATCAGGATCGGTTTTGGAACCTATGTGGATAGCTTTTTCAAATGCTATCCATTTTTCCTTATTTTGCCTAACAAAAGCGGCTTCGCGCATATAAAATATTTTCCTAAAAGTTAAATTTAGTATTTAATGGGTAACCTTCAAATCAATACAACGCAAAATGTAAACCTTAATTATAAAATTGCAAGTATTGGCGAGCGGATTTTGGCTTTTTTAATCGATGGGTTTATTCTTTACCTCTACGCAATCTTGGTAAATCTCATTGGTGACGCCATTGGTTACGTGTATGAAGATAGATGGACGCAGCGCGGTTTGGTATCCTTAATTTTTTTGCCGGCCATGTTTTATAGTGTGATCATGCATAGCCTTTTTAACGGTAGGACCGTTGGAAAAATACTACTTAAAATGCGTGTAGTACGTCTTGACGGTTCTCCTGTACATTGGAGCAATTATTTGGTGCGATGGATGCTGCGCTTGGTGGATATTTGGCTATTTTTAGGTTCCATCGGGCTATTGACCATTCTTTTTTCCGAACGAAGACAGCGCCTAGGGGATGCCGCTGCCGGTACCGTGGTCATCAGCACCAAAAACAAGACCAAGGTGTCCCATACGATTTTGGAGGAGGTAGAAGAGATCTATGAGCCAAAATTCACCAATGTTACCTTGCTAACGGATAAGGATGTACGACTTATAAAGGACACCTATATCATAGCAAAAAGAAGTAATGACTACAAAACCCTTACCGCACTTCGAATTAAGGTGGAAAGCATTCTCCAGACCAAATCAGAATTGTACGATCGACAATATTTGGATACCGTTTTAAAAGATTATAACTACTATACCCAAAAACTGTAGGGGATGTTTTATGGCGTAATCGATATTTTAGGGACCATTGCTTTTGCCATATCCGGGGTTTTGGTGGCCATGGAAAAGCGCTTGGATGTGTTTGGGGTGCTCATCATTGCCTTTGTAACGGCCATTGGCGGGGGAACACTTAGGGATTTGTTGATTGGGAATACCCCGGTGGTTTGGTTGAGGGATGCTACCTATAGCATTACCATAGTGACAACGGTAATATTGGCAATCCTCTTTGCAAAGCGCATAAAGTATTTAAGCAAATCACTTTTTCTTTTTGATACCGTAGGTATTGGGTTGTACACCTTGGTAGGTGTTGAAAAGGGACTGGAAGCTGGCCTGCAACCTGTAGTCTGTATTCTTTTAGGCACGATAACGGCAAGTTTTGGCGGGGTGCTACGGGATATTCTATGCAATGAGATTCCTGTAATTTTTAGAAAGGAATTGTACGCCACTCCCTGTATTTTAGGGGCTGCCAGTTATTTCTTATTGGCAGCGTTCCCAATACCGGAAAATGTAGCCTATGCTTTTGGTATTATAGTGGTTGTTGGCATTCGATTGCTGGCGGTAAAGTTTAAGATCCAATTGCCCAATATTTATGGGAAGTAATGGGATTTAAAATTCAAGTTCAAACTCAAGAATCAAATTCAAGCTAAAGGCAACCATTTAAAAAGCCTAAATGAGTTCAGTGTTTATTTTGAACTTAATGATGTGAAATCATATATCTTATCAAGATTTTTTGTGTTTACGTTTTACATCACTACCCGTCATCTATCTACATCGCGGTTTTGAATTGGAACACTTGAGAGTTTGAAGAATTACCGTGCTGATCAATCGCTATCACCTTCCAATAGTAGGTAGTGTTGGGTTCAACCATGACGGTCTTTATATTTTCCATTTGTTGTCCCAATGTATTGGTTGGGGGATTATCGATATCCAAAAATAGTTCATAACCGATTATATCATCATCAATATCGTTTGACGACCACTCTAAGTTTATGTTTCCTTCTTGGTCAGTAGTTACAATTTCACCAATCTTTGGAGCTTCCGCATTTGGAGGAAAAGGGGCATAGTTTTCTATACCGGGGCCTTGGTTATAAAACCTAGACGTCTCACTAATAGCTATTTGTTCGGTAGCGTTTGATAATGAAGTGACGTACCATTCGTATGGTCTGCCTCTGTCAAGGTTAATGGGGGTTTCGTTAGTCGTAGCGTTTATGTTAAGTGTCTCTCCATTATTCAAGTTGGTAATTGTTATTCTATAAGAATCCGTATTCTCTGCTTCGGTCCATCTAAAAATAACCCTGCTCCGTTGATCGTCAAGTATTTGCCCTTCATTGCATTCAGAATTATTTTCTGGAAATATGGTGAGCGCGTGTGAAGGTGGCAAAACATTTACACTAGGATTCTCCTCGTTCTCCGTGGCAGCCCTATCACTGCTGCAAGATAAGAAGGCCAAGGTTACTAGAAAAACGAAAGTATATTGGGGCAGCTTCATTCTTTTATTATTTTAAAATTGAAAATCTTGGTTGTGGTTGCAATATTCAGCATATATAGACCGCTGGGTATCCCGTCTATACGGAACAGTATTTTACTTGCATTAATAGTAACTTTTCTTTGCATGACCTTTGTACCGTCCATAGTGTATAAGACAGCGTCAAGTTCTTGTTCATTGGTATCCAACAGGATGGTCAAGTCTTGTCCTTCTTTAACGGGATTGGGATAAGCCATTGATGTGGTGCCAAGTTCAATGGTTTGTAGGTATTTACCTTGACAAGCTAAATCCGTACTTATCTCTAAACTATTCTGCCCCTGTTTAAGTAACAGTTCTATCTCCGGTCCAGATGTTCTGTAGGTTTCATTATTAAAAAGAACGGTATAAGCTTCTGATCCAAATAACGAAATCCGTAAGCGATTGATACCGCTAAGTGACGTAGTAACATTGAGCGGTTCTGGTTCTACGATTACAATTTGTGAACAGCTTTCAAAATCTGGCTGACCGACTACGGTAAGACATAATTGGTAAGTGCCAGCGCTTAAATCATGGAAAGTAGTATTCGTGGTAAACTCCTTGACACTTTCAATGCCATCTCCTATTAACGTAGCAAAGTAGTCTAGTGGCGCGTTGGCCGTAATCTCTATTTGTCCATTATTACTGGTACTACAAGATTCTCCACGCCCAAGTATGATAAAATTATCACTTGGCAATGTAAAGACTTCACATCCTTGGGAATCTACAGTGATCCCTTGCGGTGTGTTTGGACAACTATCCTGGGTATCGGGTATTCCATCTTCATCAGAATCGATATTGCTATCATCTTCAATAATGAATTCAATGGTGGTTTCGGCAGTTGCCCCGTCATCATCAGTTGCTACGGCAGTGAGTTGGTAATTACCAGGGACCATATCCCTTAAAAGAGCATCATTCTGTGTTGGAAGTCCCCACTCATAAGGTGCTGCTTGTTCAACCCGTATAGCTTGTCCATCTAATGAGAGAGTTATATTGTCTATGCTACCGTCAACATCGGAAGCGCTTACCGTTACCACCAAATCCGTTCCGGGGGGTAACCGTTGCGAAGGATTGGGATATGTAAAGGATACCGAGGGCGCTTCATTAGCCGGCAGAATGGTCCCTTGAACCGCCACCTCAGCTATTGCCAATGCTCCTGTACCGTTATGTCGTAGAAATACGTACCTGCCTTGTATGTTGGTATTTGGAAATCGATTGACATCATTTTGGGTTAGGTCCCCAATTTTAGTATAGTCCTCCGGATTAGTGCTATCAATACTTCCAACGTATATGGACACGCCTTCCATTCTGTCTGAACAACAGTCCGTTCTGTTATAAACGTCAATTGCACTTATATCATAATCATCTTCTAAATCCAGACGCCACCAAGAATTATCTTCACTAAGGGTGTGGGATACTGATCCGCTACCCAATGTACCATTGGCATTGCCATCTACAGCGTTACTTGGCATTGCGCCCCTATCCGTAGATGATTGTGATACCGGTTTGCCAATGGCTATGTGGTCCAAAGGTATATCTACATCCGGCGGATTTCCAACAACTATAAGAATGGTGGGACTAGATCCCATTTTACCTTCGTTGTCTCTGGCTACCGCGCTAATTTCGTAAAATCCTTCCGCTAGATTGCCCAAGACGTTATCCCCTTGGTTTACACCAAAATTAAAAGGAGAACCAAGGGCTCTACGTATAGGCGTTCCATTTACGTATAGATCTACGAACGTAATGCTTCCATCTGGGTCATCAGTTTGTAATATTACATTTAAATTGTCACCAACCGCAAATTGATCACCATCCATAAGTCCTTTAAAACTAATTGTGGGTGCTTGATTATCATTTAAGCCAGGTAATCTTCCGTAGATTTCAACTTCCGGCAAACTTAAGGCCGCTCCCCGTGCGTTATATAGAAGTACGTAACGCCCTTCTACGTATATATTTTTAAAGGTTTCCCTTGGATTTCCTTCGGTGATAGCGACTTCTGTATAATCGTTAGGATCCGTACTGTCTTCATTTCCAATGTATATGTGTGTTTCTCGTGTATGTGGTATAAAGAATGGATCAATTCTGTTGTTTATACTAATAGTTCCAATGTTGTAAGTGTCTTCTAAATCCAAACGCCACCAGTGTGGCCGCTGTCCCCAAAGGGTGTTGCTCATAACGCTATTCCTTGATCGAAGGCCAACAAGGCCGTCCACTGCCCTTGATGCAGTTTCTTTCCCATTTGTTGATGATTGTATGGCCGGCTTACCTACACCTAGATGATCGACCGTGGTGTTTGCATGCAGTAACACCGTATCCTCGCAGCCTATATCGGTCGTAATAATATAGGAACCATGGTCTTCAGGAGAAAAATCTTCAATCGTCATATTTCCCTCAACGATTTCCCCATTTGGCTTTGTTACTGTATAAGAGTTGGCAGTTGTAGTTGCACCCACATTAACGGCCGTTCCTAGATTGACCAAGGCATAGGATTGGTTTCCAAAATTGACTCCGTTCAATGACAATGTGCTTGTTATGGATTCATTGCCGGTACAAATGGGTTCCGAGACATCCCCGAAATAAATGTAGTTTCCATTAATTGGAAAACCCCTATTCATCAAGCGTACGACCAAATCCCCATTAGCATCCGTAAAATAACTGTCCTCCATGGTATTTTGTAACTCTTCCATAGTGTTTACCTTGGGTAAATCAACATCCTTAGCTAAATTTCTAGGTTTAATGACATCTGCCATATTCTTTAACCTTAGAAATACACCAAGCGTGTTGGAAGGTTTTGACCATTGGTGTAAGGTAAGTTCCAAATTGTTTACATTGCTGTCAAATCCATTGGGAAGTTCCAATAAATATTCACCTTCCCACCTAAGTGGTGCTCTAGGGTAGAGGGCTTCCCCTAACACCTGCCTGTTGCCATTAGGTGCGGTAATATATATTCTTGCTCTATTTTCGCCTCGGATTCTAAGATTGGCAAACCGGTGCTTGGATAGTGCCGCTTTAAAAGTTTGATTTCTATCTCCTACAATATCGCCGAGGCTTTCATCTAGTGCCCAATCGGTTTTTGGGATAAAACTGTACCCTGCACCACCGCCAAAAGGTGTGGTCAAACTCCCATCCCTATCATAAATGTCCCTTACCGTAAAGAAATTTCCTCCTAGGGTCGCATTCATATTGTCATAACTACCATCGTCTTCATAAGTCAGTCCTTCTACTTCACATCCAGAACGCACCCTATTTCCGCCACCTAACGTCGAGAAAAAAAGCGCCCTATGGAAACCAGCTACAAGAGCGTTTTCAATAATAGTATTACCATGGTATAATTGGTTTCCCCTGATACCATTGCGTCTTGCATGTGGATTGCCCCTGGACTCCCCTACCATTAGGGCATCTTTTATTAGCGTTGGATCGGAATCCCAATGAATATATTCATTGGAGGCCACTTTAAGTCCGGTAAAAGTATGTCTGACATTGGAGACCAGAGGATAAAATGCTAAGCCGTTCTGGTATGCGGTAAAATTTTCGAAATGAGGGTCAACATCACCAAAAATCCGTTCCTCTTCACGAATATCACCACCTGGCTCAGCTATTGGATTGCCAATGGGTCCGGCTAGCGCTACTACATGGCCCGTAACCGTCGAGTGAACGCTATTGTGGTTAAATATGGCCAAGGGTTCTTCCCTTGGTCTATAATTACGGTATTCTTTTATTTTATTAGCTTCTCCCAAAGGTATGCTAGGTGGGGCAAACCAATATCCGGAACCTTCCGATCCAGCACAAATATTACCAATAAAATCATTATTAGCATTCGTAATCCAATATCCGGCCGTTGTGCGAGATCTTATTGAACGATCATGAAAATTATCATGTAAATCTACGGTAAATGCTGCTCCGTTTCTGTCATTGTCACCATGCACCCTATGTACGCCAAGAACGAGGTTGAATAAGAACCTATTGTTTTGTTCTACACCGTCCTCGGTAAAAATACCATGCCCGTGCAAGTCATGTGCAACGACACCTTCAATAAGTACGTTATCCGTAACGTGCACCACAACTGCCCTATTGTTACTATTGGTAATACTGGTATTTCTAAGAATATCCCCCTTACGGTCCCTAGCAACATGCCAATGAAAGGGATAACGCCCTAAACGCCCAGCTTGTCCCATTAGATGCAATTGAACCCCTTCTACGGTGATTTGCCCTGCTGTAGGCATAATCATAACATGGCCACCTACTCCGTTGGAAGCTTTACCATTTTCCCCAATTTGAAGTCTGGCTCGGTCTCCAAATCTATCATCTGTATCTTGATTGGTTTGCCCTTGTATCTTTATGTTTCTGCTAAGTAAACCGACTTCTGCGCGCATATCAATGGACATAGGACCTACGGTTCTTGTAGTTCTGCTGTCAACATTTGTTCCATAAGTCTCTATTTCGCCAAAATGTCTGTAGGTAAGAGGGCGATCAAGCGTAATTATTGTAGTTGTTCCTTGGTCTTGTAAAGCGGTAATTATCCTAACATCTTCATGATTGTAATTATCGGAACTACTTGCTATGACAATTTCGTCCCCTACATCCCAATTGAATTCCCCGTCAGTATTGGCGGATAAGATATCATCAAAATTTCGATCTATAATATTTTCAACGGTGATGGTACTTTGACCTACATTGGCTGTTTCGGCCAGCTTGGTAAAACTAATTTTATCTGCGCCAAAGAACTGTAATCGTCCCATACCTCCAGCCATTACAAAACCGTTATTATCAACAATGTCCATCGTCATCCCATTTGCCATGGGTACGTTTTGATCTTCATTGGGATCCGTCCCCGTTAACGTCAATACAAAGTTGCCAGTATCAAATCTATCTTGTTCCGTTCCTATTTGAAATATCCCACCACTGTTTACGTGGACCCAATCTGTTTGGAGCGTTTTTATTGTTCCGCCATCTTCACTTACAGTGAGTGTGCCATGAACCACTAGTTGGTGCGCCTTATGGTCGCCGGATAAGGTTACGGTAGTGTTTTTGCCAATAATGGCTCTAGTATTTTCATCAGGAACTCCATTGGACCAAATAGAAGATTCATTCCAACGTCCATTGGCAATACTTGTTGTTTCTTGAGATACTACAGTAATAGCAATGAATAAGGTTAAAAGTAGGAAATAATTTCGTGTCATGGGTTTGGGGTTATGACCTAATATAATCGGCAATTATACAATTAATAGTGGTAAACCACGATTTTTTTCGATGAAAGGAAACAATGTAGATACGTATTATTTTTTCAACGGAAATTTCTTTCAAAAAATACAATAGGCTATAGTTTTCCTAAGAAAATTATATACTTCTTGTACTAATGATTCTTTTGCGTAAAACCCAAATTCAAAAACCAAGTTTAAGCTAAAAGGAGAGTTCAAAAAAACCTTCGCAACTATTTAAAACGCCTCCGCTTTTAAAATAAAAACATTGACCATGGGCCAGTCGCCATCATCAACCTGGGTTTGATTAATCTTATCCACTACATCCATCCCTTCGATGACCCTACCAAAAGGGGTGTATTCCCCATCCAAATGATAAGAACCAGGCTTGGTAACTACAACAAAGAATTCGTAGGGAGAGGCCAGTTTATATGGATTGTCCCGTTCACTACTGGGCATAGAAATGACACCTCTATGGTGTTTATGCCCTTTTTTGGCATCAGGTGGTAATAAATACCTGCCAATTTTCCCTCGTTTTTTCCCTGTATCCTTGCGATCGGAATTGCCCCCCTGAATAATAAAATCCTTAACGACGCGATGGAACATCGTATTTTCAAAATATCCTTTTTTGGCCAAATAGATAAAATTGGCCTTGTGGTAGGGAACATTGTCAAAAAGTTCCACTGTAAAACTGCCTAGGCTGGTCGTGATTTTTACTTTATCTTCTTTTACTTCCTTGGCATACTTAAAAAAGAAATCAATGGCATTGTCATCAGTAAGGACAAACTCATCTTCTTTTACTTCCGCTATAGCTTTACTTTCAGTTGTTGTGCTGTCATTTGCAGTAGTGCTGGGAGTTTGTTCATCTTGGGTTACCGAAGATTTTTCCTTTTTAGACTGGTTGGACCCGCAGGACAGCAAAAAAAATAGTAGTATACTTGCTAAAAAAGAAACCCGATTGCCCAGCATGAATTTTGATGATTTTTATAAACAAGTCGTAAAAATAAAAAATCTCCCTTTGCCCGGTGAGGCTTCCCACTATAAAATGGAACCTGAAATTCGCAGGAACTGGCGGGAACGGATAGCTAAAAACGATTTGGAGCCTAAACGTGCCGCTGTAATGGCCCTGTTTTATCCTTTTGAAGATACCACCAAATTGCTGTTGATCTTGCGAAAAACCTACAAAGGGGTCCATAGCAATCAAATTGGTTTTCCCGGCGGTAAGGTAGAGCAGGGCGATAGGGACCTACTACACACCGCTCTACGGGAGACAGAAGAAGAAGTGGGAGTGCCTGTAGATGCTGTTACGGTTCTTAAGAAACTAAGTGAGGTGTATATTCCCCCAAGTAATTTTTTGGTGCAACCTTATCTGGGATTATACCAAAATCCGTTGTCTTTTACCATCCAAGAAGCCGAAGTGGAAGCCCTTGTTGAGGTTTCTTTGTCCGATTTTTTAGATGCGGACAATGAAATTGAACAAGAAATGCGTACTTCATATGCAGATACCATAACCGTACCTGCCTTTAAACTAAATGGATACACCGTTTGGGGGGCGACGGCCATGATGTTAAATGAAATCAAAGACCTTTTGGTGAAAGTGCTTTAATGCCTATTTTGTACATTAGCCGTTCAATATTAGGTATGGGTATTTTTAAGAAAAATCCTTTTGGACATAATTTGTTCCTTAAAAAATGGTTGATCCGTATTTTAGGACTTATGACCCACTCCCGATACAAACAGTTCAATAAGTTGCAGATTGAAGGGTCTGAAATCATTCGGAACCTTCCTCAGGAAAATGTTCTTTTTGTAAGCAACCATCAAACCTATTTTGCGGATGTAGTGGCCATGTTCCATGTTTTTAACGCCAGCTTAAAAGGCAGGGACGACAATATCAAGAATGTAGCCTACCTCTGGAGCCCAAAACTCAATTTTTACTACGTTGCCGCTAAGGAAACGATGAAGAAAACATTGTTGGCCAAAATTTTGGCGTATGCAGGATCCATTAGCATAGAACGTACCTGGCGGGCAGACGGTCAAGAGGTGAACAGGCAAGTGAAGTTCAGTGATATTTCCAATATTGGGATTGCCTTGGAAGATGGCTGGGTCATTACCTTTCCGCAGGGAACTACCAAACCTTGGAAGCCTTTACGTAAAGGAACTGCCCATATCATAAAAAAATATAAACCCGTGGTAGTACCTGTGGTTATCGATGGATTTAGGCGTTCTTTTGATAAAAAAGGCCTATATATTAAGAAGAAAGGTATTCTTCAATCCATGCAAATAAAAGAGCCTCTGGAAATTGATTATGACAACGAGTCCATTGAGCAAATCCTTGAAAAGCTGGAGTACGCCATAGAGCAACATCCTTCGTTTTTACATGTGATTCCAGAGTCAGAATTGGCCGCCTATGAAGCGGACCACCAAAAACGACGCTACAGCCATAAAGGCGGCGACTAGACTTCCAGTTTTTTCAACTCTTTATAATTGAGATTGAGCCTTTTGAGCAATATACCGTAGAGTAATCTATAGAAAAGCCACATTAGCAAGCCTAAAAAAGCGATGATTGCGGCAAAGAAAACAACCAACACGGCCCAAGCCATTAGGGCAGAATCCGCATCCGATATTCTTTC
>CALEYA010000166.1 GCA_937926215.1 uncultured Croceitalea sp.
ATAGATACCCCGATCTCTGAATTAGGTTTTTCGGGTATCGGTGTAGGTTCTGCCATGTTGGGAAACCGACCTATTATTGAGTTTATGACCTTTAACTTCTCTTTGGTAGGTATAGATCAAATTATAAACAACGCAGCTAAAATAAGACAAATGTCCGGTGGGCAGTTTGCCTGCCCCATTGTTTTTAGGGGGCCAACAGCTTCCGCAGGGCAATTGGCGGCAACACATTCGCAAGCCTTTGAAAGTTGGTTTGCCAACTGTCCAGGTCTTAAAGTGGTCGTGCCTTCCAATCCTGCCGATGCAAAAGGCTTGCTAAAATCTGCCATTAGGGATGACGATCCGGTCATTTTTATGGAATCTGAACAAATGTATGGGGATAAAGGTGAGGTGCCGGAAGGCGAATATACCATTCCTTTAGGTGTAGCCGATTTAAAAAGGGAAGGTACCGACGTTACCATCGTATCCTTTGGAAAGATTATAAAAGAGGCCTATAAAGCGGCCGACGAATTGGAAAAAGAAGGTATTAGTTGCGAAATCATTGATTTGCGTACCGTACGTCCTATGGATGTAGATGCCATTATCAAATCCGTTAAGAAAACAAACCGTTTGGTAATTTTAGAAGAAGCATGGCCTTTTGGTAATGTGGCTACCGAAATTATTTATCACGTCCAAGACAAAGCTTTTGACTTTTTGGATGCGCCTATCGTAAAAATAAATACTGCAGATACACCAGC
Organism: uncultured Croceitalea sp.; assembly: GCA_937926215.1. Taxonomy (GTDB): domain Bacteria; phylum Bacteroidota; class Bacteroidia; order Flavobacteriales; family Flavobacteriaceae; genus Croceitalea. Next base: position 735 of record CALEYA010000166.1, read on the forward strand.
GCCATACTCCCCAGTATTGTTGGCAGAATGGTTGCCCAACAGCCAAGACGTTGTCAAAGCAGTTAAGAAAGTGTTATATAAAGAATAGAACAAATTTGTAATGGTATCTTAGCCTCGTCGACTTTTTGTTGGCGAGGCTTTTTTAAGGAATAGTTTTTGATAGGAAGTTACTTTAAAATCAAATAGACCAAAACAACATGGTACAGCGCATAAAGGTACCGTTGGGTTTTGGTGGTCAACACATGAAGAAATTCCTTTTATCCCTTTTACTTGTATTCAGTGCCATCAACGCTTTTGGGCAGACCAAGGTGGAAGGCATCGTATTGGATGAATTTGGCGATCCCGTTGCTTTTGCCAATATCATTTTTAAAAATTCTTCCGAGGGTACCATTACCAATGATAACGGTCGTTTTTATTTTGAATCCGAAGAAACCCATAGTACCCTTCAAATTTCCTTTGTGGGGTATGAAACCCAAGAAATTGTTCTGGAAGGAAAGGTAAACTACGGTTTGGAAATTGTAATGGTAGCGTCCACGGAGCAGTTGGATGAGGTAGTGGTGTATACTGGTAAACAATCCAAAAAGAACAATCCGGCCATAGACATACTGCGAAAAATTTGGGCCAAAAAAAGGGAAAACGGTGTCCGTAAATTCAAGAGTTACGAGTTTGATAAATATGAAAAGGTAGAGTTTGATTTAAATACTATTGATAGTGGTCTTATAAAAAGCAAGGTATTCCGGGGGTTGGAATTTATTTTTGATGATTTGGATACGTCCCGGGTAACCGGAAAAACCTATCTGCCCATATTCCTTAACGAAGTTTTTTCCAAAACCTATGGGGACAATCGCTTGGGGTTGGAGAAAGAAGATGTTTTGGGGAATAAAAATTCCGGGTTTGGCGGCAATCAAGCCATAACCGCTTTTGTAGAGGATTTATATTCGGATTACAACATCTACAATAACTACTTGAAGTTTTTCGATAAGAGTTTTACCAGCCCCCTATCCAAAACCGGGGTAGATACGTACAACTATGTTCTATCGGACAGTACGTTCCTAGACAACAAATGGTGTTACAACATTATCTACTATCCGCGTAGAAAGAATGAACTGACCTTTAAAGGTGACTTTTGGGTGAACGATACCACCTTTGCTATCAAGAAAATAAATATGGAGGTCACCAAAAGTGCCAACATCAATTGGGTAAAGGAAATTTATATTGAACAAGAATTTGATGTGGTCAACGATTCCGTTTTTTTATTGAAGCGGGATTATATGCTCAGTGATTTTGCCTTTTCCAAAAAGGAACGCTCCAAGGGGGTTTATGGCAAACGCACGACGGTTTATGACAACTATAAATTTGATTTGGATAGACCGGCGGATTTCTACAAGTCCAAATCGGACCCGTATGACCCCCGGCTCTTTAAACAAGACAGTATTTTCTGGCAGAACGCTCGTTTGGAGCAATTGAACGATGATGAAGCGGGAATTTTTAAACTGCTGGATACCTTAAAAACGGTCCCTAAGTTCAATACCTATTACAATATTGTAAGTATTTTAGGTTCCGGCTATGTGGAAATAGACAAATGGAACATAGACATTGGGGATGTATACAGTACGTTTGGCACTAATGAGGCAGAAGGGTTTCGATTACGTGGCGGGGCACGTACCTTTTTTGGTCAGAACGACCCTTGGCGATTGGAAGGCTATTTGGCTTATGGCTTTATGGACAAACGTTTTAAGTACGGACTCTCCGGCAAGTTTTTGTTGGACCGTAAATCCCGTTTGATTTTATCCGGGGGAAATCGAAGGGATGTTGAGCAACTGGGGTTGAGTTTAACATCCACCAGTGACGTTTTAGGAAGAAGCATCGCCTCATCAACCTTGGTCTCCGTTGGAAATAACGATAGGCTCACCAATATCAATTTATCGGTATTGAATTTTGAAGTGGAACCCCTAAAGAATTTTAGGGTAAATCTGGGGGGTTCCTTTAGAACATTACGGTCGGCATTGCCCGATGCCTTCAACTTGGATTATGTGGACCTGAGTTCCCCAACCGGTGTGTCATCAGAAACCAAACAGTTTGACATCAATACGACACTCATCTACACGCCAGGAAGAAGAACCATAGGCAACGGGGTAGAACCTGGCGCCATCAATGACGAATTCAGCACCTTGGTACTCAATTATACCACAGGTTTAAGTGGTTTTCTGGAAAGCGATTTTGATTACCAACGCTTGCAATTTTCCTATACGCAACCATGGCAATTAGGTGGTTTTGGTAGATTGCGCAGTACCATAGAAGTTGGAAAGACATTTGGCGAAGTGCCACTGTCACTGCTAAGTGTTATTCCTGGTAATCAGACCGTTTTTTCCTTATACAATGTTTTTCCCAACCTTGATTTCTACGAGTTTGTAACCGATACCTACGCCACTTTGCATTTGGAACATAACTTTAACGGGCGAATTTTTTCCAGGATCCCATTTTTGCGAAAATTAAATCTACGCGAGATAGTAGGCCTAAGAGGGGCTTGGGGGCAAATTTCCGATGAGAATATCGCGTTAAGCGCACCAGCGAACATTCCTTTACAAGCACCTGATGAACAGATTTATTTTGAATATTCCTTGGGCATTGGAAACATCTTTAAAATCTTTAGGATAGACTTCAACTTTAGGGGCAATTATCTTGATAGTCCAGATGCACGGCCCTTTGGCGTTACCGGAACCTTTGGATTTAGTTTTTAGTAACGGGAACTCAATGTAGTTTTTTGTGAATATTTAATTTTATCCGGTCGAGCTCGAGATAAACTAAAGTCGAGACCTCATTGAAATTGGGGTTTTTATAGCTTCTCGATTGTTTGCCCGTCCGGCAGGCGGGCGCTCGAAGTGGCATCATTTATTATTTGTTAACCTTTACTTATCTAACAAGCTCCTTTTATGTTGAACTCACGTTAAGTAAGAAACACACTACTTCTTTATACTATCTTAACGTTACTGCCGTTAGTTACGAGTACTTTTGCATAAAAATTTAAGACGTATTATATGAGTATTGAAGAAGTGACCTCTTTTGATGTATTGATAGAAATTCCTAAAGGGAGTAGAAACAAGTATGAATATGACTTTGCGCTCCATAAAATCCGTTTTGATAGAACCTTGTTCTCTTCCATGATGTACCCTGGGGACTATGGTTTTGTGCCGGAAACCTTGGCATTGGACCAAGATCCGCTGGACGTTTTGGTCTTGGGTACCGAGCCTACCTATCCTATGGTGGTGATGGAAGTAAAGCCTATAGGCGTGTTCCATATGACGGATGAAAAGGGCCCCGATGAAAAAATCATCTGTGTCCCCGTTTCCGATCCCATCTGGAGCAAACGTGATGATATTTCTGATATTAACCCACATCGCTTGAAAGAGATAGAACACTTTTTTCAGGTTTACAAGGATCTTGAAGAAAAGAAAGTAGATACCGGCGGCTGGGGAAATGCGGAGGAAGCCAAAAAAATCTATATCGAATGTGTGCATCGTTATGACGAAAGCGAACATAAAAAGAAGCGCACCTTTGTTATCTAAGACATTGAAAAGCTATTGATTGCAAGCATCCCACAATTTAAGGGATGCTTTTTTATTCCTTTGCGTTTTACTACATTTGCCCCACTAAAAATTATCTTAAAAAAAACATAATTAACTAAACTATGGAATTAATCGTAAAGTTTTTGCCAGCCTTTGGTGTCTTGGCCTTATTGTACGTTTTCATCAAAAGCGCATGGGTATCCAAGCAAGAAGTCGGTGATGCTAAAATGGCCCGTATTGCCAAGAATATTGCAGATGGCGCAATGTCTTTCTTAAAGGCGGAATACAAAATCTTAAGCATATTTGTGGTTGCGGTCGCTGCCCTTTTGTTCTTTAAAGGAAGCAATGAAGAGGGCTCAAACGGGATGGTAGCAGTATCTTTTATTGTTGGTGCCATTTGTTCTGCCCTTGCCGGATTTATTGGTATGAAAGTGGCTACCAAAGCTAATGTGCGTACCACCAATGCCGCTAGAACATCCTTAGGAAAAGCATTAGAAGTAGCTTTTGCCGGTGGTGCCGTTATGGGACTGGGTGTTGTGGGTCTTGGCGTATTGGGACTTAGCGGATTATTCATGGCATATAGCGGTATGGGCTGGGAACTTGGAGAAGTGCTTAACGTACTTTCCGGATTCTCTTTAGGAGCTTCTTCCATTGCACTTTTTGCCCGTGTAGGTGGTGGTATTTATACCAAAGCTGCGGATGTAGGTGCTGACCTTGTTGGTAAGGTTGAAGCCGGTATTCCAGAAGATCATCCGTTGAACCCCGCTACCATTGCGGATAACGTAGGTGATAATGTAGGTGATGTTGCCGGTATGGGTGCCGACCTTTTTGAATCGTATGTTGGTTCTATTATAGGTACCATGGTATTGGGGGCTGCATTTGTTGGTCTCGATGTTTTTAAAGCCGATGGTTTTGATGGTTTAAGTGCTGTCTACCTTCCTTTGGTGCTTGCTGCGGTAGGTATTATCATGTCCATTATTGGGACGTTCTTCGTAAAAGTAAAAGATGGTGGTAATCCACAAACCGCCTTAAATGTTGGGGAATTTGGTTCTGCTGGTTTAATGTTGGTAGCTTCTTACTTTATTATTACTACGATATTGCCTGAAAGCTGGACATTCAACGGTATTGAATATGGTTCCATGGGTGTTTTCTGGGCCGTACTTGCAGGATTGGTTGCGGGTCTTGCCGTTGGTAAAGTGACCGAATACTATACAGGTACAGGTACAAAGCCTGTAAATTCTATTGTACGTCAATCCGAAACCGGAGCGGCCACCAATATTATTGCTGGTTTGGGTGTGGGGATGATGTCTACCATGTTTCCTATCCTTTTAATTGCCGCGGCGATATTGGTTTCGCATCATTTTGCCGGTCTTTACGGTATTGCCATTGCAGCCGTAGGGATGTTGGCCAATACAGGAATTCAGTTGGCAGTAGATGCTTACGGTCCTATTTCTGATAATGCAGGTGGTATTGCCGAAATGGCAGAATTGGAACCCGAAGTTAGGGAACGCACCGATAAATTGGATGCCGTTGGTAACACTACTGCTGCCATTGGTAAAGGTTTTGCTATTGCTTCTGCCGCATTAACGGCTTTGGCCTTGTTCGCTGCTTTTATGCAGACGGCCAATGTAACGGCTATTGATGTTTCCAAACCGACCGTAATGGCAGGTTTGTTAGTTGGTGGGATGCTTCCCTTTGTATTTTCGGCATTATCGATGAATGCAGTAGGTAGGGCGGCCATGGCCATGATCGAAGAAGTTCGTCGTCAGTTTAGGGATATCCCACAGTTGAAAGCTGCCTTGGAAGTGATGCGGGCTGTTGATTCTGATATGTCCAAAGCTACTCCTGAACAAAGGGCAATTTTTGATGCCGCCGATGGTTATGCAGAATATGATAAATGTGTGGATATCTCCACAAAAGCATCCATAAAAGAAATGGTACTGCCAGGTTTATTGGCCATTGTAGTTCCTGTGGCCGTTGGTTTTATAGGTGGTGCGGAAATGTTAGGTGGTCTTTTGGCCGGTGTGACTACATGTGGTGTACTTATGGCAATTTTTCAGTCCAATGCAGGTGGTGCTTGGGATAACGCCAAAAAGACTATTGAAAGTGATGGTAAGAAAGGTAGTGATGCCCATAAAGCCGCTGTGGTAGGGGATACCGTTGGAGATCCATTTAAGGATACTTCAGGACCTTCTTTAAATATTTTATTGAAGTTGATGTCCGTTGTGGCTTTGGTCATTGCGCCAAGTTTGGTAATTCTTTCGCCTGCTGACGAAATAAGCATGCTCAAAGAAGACGGTACTAAAATTAGCATTACCACTGATGGGATAAAGGAAACCAAGCAGGTAGAGAAGCAAGTTCGTGTTGAAATGAGCAATACTACAGACGGTTCCTTTAAAGCTGTTGTGACTACGACTTCCAATGTTGCTGGTGAAGAAATGGAAGAGGTAAAGGAATTTATGGGAGCTACCAAAGAAGAAGTTAAAGCTAAAGTGGAAGCCTACAATAAGGCCATTAGCATAGAATAGGTAAAAGATCTTTCATAAAATAGAAAGACCTTAATTCAATA
>CALEYA010000167.1 GCA_937926215.1 uncultured Croceitalea sp.
ACAAGGGCTGTAAGCTATCTTTAGCCTTGTTGTTTACGTATAAAAGATCATTTGTTATAAAGTCATTGGAAACATAAATATCTACATAACCATCACCATTAAAGTCATTGATGCCCACGCCAAGACCAAATCCTTTTTTTGAACCCGCCAGTTTATTGGAAACATCTACAAATTGAGGACTAGCATCCTCGCCATTCCTATTTTCCAATAACACATCACCCAAGTGTTTGGGATAATATCGTTCCGGTATTGGCGTATTCTTATCAAACCTAACGTTCCCGTTTCGAACAATGTAAGCATCTAAATCCCCATCCTTGTCATAATCAAAGAATACGGTTTGCTGGGAATAGCCAGCATCATCCAAACCATAGCTTTCGGCTTCCTCCTTAAATGTCGGAATTCCGTCCGCATTGGCCCCTTGATTGACAAAAAGTAAGCTCTCGCAATCATTTTGACAATCCGCACCACCAACGTTAAAATAAATATCGTCCCATCCATCTGCATTGATATCTACAATGGTTACTCCCGTCACCCAGGATGAGGTGGTCATTTGTGCTTCTACGGTCACATCTTTAAAATGAAGTTCACCAGAATTCAAGTATATTTTTGAAGAGACTTGATTTCCCGTAAAAACAATGTCCGGCAAACCATCTTGATTAAAATCACCAATCCCTACACCACCGCCATTGTAACAGTACTGAAAATCTATGACATTGATTTCCTCACCGATGGTTATGGCATTATTAAAGGTAATACCAGTTTCTTTGGAAGGAACCAATTCAAAAACGGTATTGGACTCCCTTTTCATTGTGCACGCACAGAACTGTATCACCAAGAGATATATAGAATATCTTAGGATTTTTTTTGACATAGGTTCCCCCTTATTAAATTGAAAGCCAAGTAAATCAAATTACTTGGCTATCAACAACTTCTGAACTTAAACTAAATCAATATTACTTAAATCAATGGTCAGTGTTTAGTAACCTGGGTTTTGGTTCAGGTTTGGATTTGCATTTAGCTCTGGCACAGGAATCCAAATTAATTCATCCCTGCCAGGAGTAAATACAGCACTTTCACCTGCCAATGATTTTGGATGTCTTCCTCCTGCAATTGTAGAACCTGCGCCCAAGACTTCATCAGCTAGTCCCCAACGTACCAAATCCAGATAACGATGGCCTTCACCGGTCAATTCCATGATGCGCTCTTCCACGATAGCGTCAAAAACTTGATCTTGTGATAGTCCAGCGGCTAAATCAGCAATCTCTGCCCGCTGTCTTACTTGATTCACCAAAGTTATTGCTTCTCCAGAATTACCATTTTCATTCTCTGCTTCGGCTAACATCAATAACACGTCAGCATATCTTATGATTCTCCAATTTAAACCAATATTCTCACCAAATGGAGAGATTTGATCACGCGTGCCTGCAAAAAGCATGGCATATTTACGTGTGAACAAAGGATCCACACCGGCAACATTTGCAGTTTCGATATCGCCTTCAAAATCATCTAAGAAAGGTGTGCCACCGTACCCAGTAGCACCGGGATAATCAAAAGCAATGGTTTGATTTCTACGAACCGTATCACCATTATCCTCAAACGCCTGTAGGATATGGGGATTGATATAATGCCCCCTGTCCAAACTGTAGGTTGGTGGTGCGTAATCGATAATGTAGTTACTCTGAGAACCTGTGAGTGGTATATCTGAACCCCATACAAAATTATCCTGCTCCGCAAATTGTAGTTCAAAAACCGATTCCGAGTTGTTCTCACCTGCTACGTTAAAGTTATTTTCATATTCCGCTGCTGGCAGCAAACTATAAACACCACTGGTTACCACCGCCCTTAAATCCGTAGCGGCTTCGGCAAAATTACCCATGTATAAATTTGTTTTGCCCCTAAGTGCGAGAGCTGATCCAGAAGTTGGTCTTCCCAAATCGTTATCGGACCATGTAGCTGGCAACATACTTGCTGCCATAGCCAAATCTGAAATAACAGAATTGAAAATCTCGGCTTGTGTCGCCGCCGTAGGGAAAAAATCGTCTTGACTTTCTGGCGTACTCAACACTAGAGGGACATTGCCCCAAAAAGCCCCCAAATACCAATTTGCAAAAGCACGCATAAAATATGCTTGTCCTAAAACTTCATCCCGTCCGTTTCCGGCAGGAAGGTTTTCGTCGTTCGCTTCTTCAAGAATCGTATTCGCCCTAAAAACGGTTTGATACAATTGCGGAAACATATCAACCGACCAACGACTTACGCCAGGAACACCCTGTAGGGTAGACATGGTCGTGTTGTTCGCAAAAGGAACCACGTTGAACGCATCCGAACGTAACATTGGTCCTGTATGGACTACCCTTCCCCAGAAGAATACCGCAGTAATTGGATGTATCATCCCGTTTACGGCAACCCTAAAATCCTCTTCATTGTTAAAGAAAGCAAGCTGCGATACCGTGTTAGGGTTTGCAATTTCTAGTTCATCCTCGTTACACCCGTTGAGTGGCACCATAAGCGCTGCCAACACCGTAACAATCAAAATTTTACTTGTTTTAAATTTCATTTTTTTTAATTTTCAGAATTCATAACAATTTTAAAAAGATACCTGTAACCCTAAGATAAAGGTTCTTGGTCTAGGTTGCGCCCCTAAATCGATTCCCCTACCAAGAATTGGTGGTGTATTGTTCGGGTTACCAAAGAATCCTCCTCCTGTACCTATAAGCGTAGATCCAATTTCTGGGTCATAACCACTGTAACCGGTAATGGTAAATACGTTTTGCATATTGTAAAAAATACGTGCACTGCTTACCCATGGCAAATCTATTGATTTTGTTAAGTCGTAACCAACCTCAATAGATCTAAGTCTCAAGTAAGAACCGTTTTCAACAAAAAAGTCTGATGGCAACTGGTTACCCGCTGCGTTTGGCAGGGAAGCCCTAGGTATATTTGTGGTTGCATTATCCGCGCCTGGAGAACCAAAAGCATCTCTTAGGAAACCAAATTTATTACCATCCAAGAAAAAGGTTCCCGTAAACAATTGCGCATTATAAATCTCATTTCCTTGCACACCGTTAAGGTTCAATCCAAAATCCCAATTCTTATAGGTTCCGTTAAAGTTGATACCATAGGTGAAATCTGGAATTGGAGACCCAAGGTTAACCCGATCATCATTATTAATAATACCGTTACCGTCAACATCTACCCTTCTAAAATCACCAGGTTGTAAAATGGCTCTTCTTTCCGGATCGTTAGCTAAACCTGGGTCGCTGTCAATCTCTGCCTGGCTTCTGTAAAGCCCATCATTTTGGAAACCAAAGAAGAATCCAATGGGTTGCCCAATCTCAAATCTATTAGGGGTATTTCCTTCTTCATCAATTCCTGGTCCCACCAACGGATTAGGAAGGTCGGTCAATTCATTGCTAAATGTCGCAAAGGTCAATCCCACGTTGAACTTGAACTCGCCTCCGGTATCATAATCGTAACTCGCTTGCAATTCAAAACCAGAGTTTCGGATAGCTGCCGCATTTTGCGTGACAGGGGCTGCAGATCCCGTTGTTGAAGGAACGGCTACTGCGGCCAATACATTTTCGTTATCCCGCACATAGTAATCCAATCCAACGGACAAGCTATTATCCAAAAGTACCGCATCCACACCAAAACTTGTAGACTGTGCCGTCTCAAAAGAGATATTTGGATCCACCAAAGAGGTAATTGCAAAACCACCTGCAGTAACATTATTAAAACTTACGTTTGATGCAGGATTAAGAACCGATTGGAATAAGAAATCACCAATGTTTTGGGAAGCCAATTCCCCATAACCAGCCCTGAACTTAAGCAGATTGAAAATAGAATCCTCTGGCCACCAGTCTTCATTGCTAATTACCCAACCTGCAGAAAAGGCTGGTAATACAATATTATTGAAATCCCCTTCTGGAGAAAACCTAGAAGAAGCATCACGCCTCACAATGGCGTTAAAAATGTATTTGTCATCATACTTGTAATTCAACCTACCAAAAACGGAGAAAATCCTGGATAAAAACCTTCCTCCACCAGAGTTTACAATGTTATCCGTAAAACCTGCAATATTGGTAATGTCATCAGAAGGCAGGCCTTCCGCCTGTATAACCAAGGAGTTATTATCGGTTTGCTGTCTCGCACCACCTAGCAGCACATCAAGATCATGCTTACCAAAACGGTTCTTGTAATTAATGGTCGGTTCAATATTGGTCGCTAAGATTTCACCACGTACTTCGGTTAAATCGTTAAGTGCGTTAAGGTTAATCTGTGCATCCGTTGGGCTAAGGTCAAAACGAGGCCTTCTAAAATTACCATACGTATTCCTATAATCCACACCATAGTTCAACCCCAAGGTAAGTCCATCAATAACTTCGTATTCAACCTTAAAGTTACCTAACAGGTTACGTTGCGTCGTTTCATCCCTTACTAATTGGGCCAATGCGAAATTGTTTGTACCCCCTGATCCGTTGAAGAGATTGGAATCAATCGCCTCAAATCCACCTAATCTTTCTGGGGCCTCAGCTCTCACTACAGGAGCGGTAAAGGTACCATTACCAAAAAATGGATTTTGGTTCAAATCCCTTTGATTGTAAGAAAGGGATTCCTCAATCTTCCATTTTCCAAATTTGAATCGGCTATTTAAGCGAATATTGATACGCTGAAAATCAGTACTTGTTACGATTCCTTCTTCATCATAGTAATTTGAAGAAAAATAATACGAAGATCCTTCCCCGCCGCCGGAAACATTAAATCCTAAATCTTGTATAGCGCCAGAATTCAAAGTTAAATCTTGAAAATCGGTATTTACACCGTTGTCTACGATATTAGCTGGTTGTCCTTCATTAATACTTCGCTGGTTCAAGAATTGAACAAACTCCGGTCCATCAAGAAAATCCAGCGTCCTTCCCACAGTATTGGCCCCTCCTCTAATATCAATAGATACCTTAGGGGCAGAATTGGCCGTACCTCTATTAGTGGATATAATAATCACACCGTTAGCTGCCCTTGTACCATAAATTGCCGCAGAGGTTGCATCCTTCAGTACTTGGATATCAATAATATCTTTAGGATTTAAAAAGGTGATGTCGTCTACTACAGTACCATCTACTACGTAAAGCGGGAACGTGTTGGTCAATGAACTAATTCCCCTAACAATTACGTTAGTGGCAGCTCCGGGTTGTCCACCCCCACTTTCTACCTGAACACCTGCGAGTCTTCCTTGCAGGGCATTGGTAGGATCTGCACTAACAATTTGTCTAATTTCTTCCTGCTTGATCTGGGAGATAGCTCCTGTTACGTCTACTTTGGCTTGCGAACCAAAACCTACGACAACAACTTCATCCAATTTTGCAGAATCTTCTTCTAAAGTTACATTTAGTGTACTTTGTCCATTGACTGCGACTTCTTGGGTCTTGTAACCAATGTAACTGAAGACCAAAGTAGCACTAGATGCTACCGTAATGGTATAATTACCATCAAAATCCGTCGTAACACCGTTTGTGGTCCCTTGTTCCACAATGTTCACACCAGGAAGCGGCCCAACATTATCGGATACGTTACCACTTACAGTTGTTTCCTGTGCTATTATGGTACCTGATACCATAAAAGCCAGAAAAACCAAAAGCGTCATAATTTGGCTTTTTTTCATAAAAATCGAGTTTAGATTAGTTAATTTTATGCTATGATAGTCTATGCTACTTAGCAAATGTAAAAATTAATTGCTATAATCAAAATTAAAAGTAAAAATAATTTTGATATCGTCAATAATAAATCTAAAAAATGTGATTTGCCTAAAATGCTTCCTTTAGACGGAATTTCGGTCAATTAACTGGGTAGGGACAACCGCTTGGGTGTAGGACAACTGCTTTAGATTCTTTGCGGTAAGAAAAGCCATTCGTTTAAAATCTGTTGAAATGGTGGTAATTCCGCCAGATACAATTTCCTTGACCACATGGTCATTAAAGGAAACCACACCAACATCTTTACCTATCCGGTAGTTGTAATCCCTGCAATCTTTTAGAAGGTTCCATAAATCCGAATCACTAATGGTAAGATAGAGGTGGTCTTTTTTTAGGATTTCATCCGAATAACTATGGATGACCTCTCCTTTAATGTCATAGTCCTTTAAAAAACGTTGAAAAGATTCCAAAACGCCTTCCGGATAGTCCAAATCTTTTCTAAAGAACAATACTATTTTTCTGTATTTCTTGATTCTTAACAACAGTTGCACCAAGGTATTATACGTACTGTGCTCAAACTCTTGGGTAACGTAGGAGTATTGCGGCCCTAAATCCAAGAAACGGTCAACGATCAAAAGACGTTCCGAACTTAAACTTTGCAATAGCCTTTTTGTGGATTTGCTCTCTATAGGGACAACCACATAAAGACCATACTTTCCTTGAATATTGGCAAAGACCGTTTCAAAAACCTCTTCGTTATTGTGATGAAAAAAAACATCTATCTGCACCTTGTCCCCAATTTCTTTGCGCAAGGCATTGTAAAATTCTTGTTGAAACCTTTGAAAGGAATACATGAGCAAGGCAATCTTTAAAAAAACCTTGGTCTTGTTGCTAATGATAAAATAGCCTTTTGTTTTTTTGGATTCGATGAGCCCCCTATCCTTTAACTCCTCATAGGCCTTTACAATTGTCTTCCTTGCGAAACCGACCTCATCGACCATCACATTAATCGATGGCATCTGATCGCCCACACTTAAATATCCCGAATCTATTGCCTCTATTATCCCCAGCACCAATTGCTCGTGTTTGGATAAGGAGTTAATTTCTTCAAGCTTTTTTATAAAGCCTATTAGTTTTACCAAAGTAGTACAGCTAGTTATTGCGCGTAAATAATACGAAAAAAAAATCCCTTTCAGAAATTTAGTCTGGAAACTACCAAAAAATAAGGCTGTCACCTTTACTAAACATCATATTTTATTGGTTTTTAGTGCTAAAAACATAGTTTTCCAGAAAAGCGTTCGTTTCTTTGGCTACCGCTTTTAAATCCTTAGATGTTATATAGGAAGCGAGTACATGGTCCCCCACATTTGGAAAAGCTACCTTATGCTTTCTATCGGGATTCGTTCCCAATTGGTCAAACATCTCCAACATTGCATCAACGGAGACCACATTATCCTGTATGGAATCGTTTTTGTAGAAATAGCCCAAAAAAACGGTTTGCTCAACTTGCTTAAAAGTATCTTCCGTCATGGTAGCATCCATTAACGCCTGTAAATGGGTCAATGCCTCCAATCTGTATTTTGTAGTCCAATATTGGGCTTTTGCATCGGAATCCGGTTCAAACTCATGGTATGCACTTCCCTTTACTTTTTTGGCCAATTCCAGACCCCATGGCTTTGCCAATAGTTTGGCACTTTGGTCATAAATCTCAATATTGGGCGAATACAGTACTAGGGCCTCAATATCTGGATTACCGCTTGCTAAATGTAAGGCTAAGGTGCCACCGGTGGAAGTACCCATAACAATGACCTTCTCCCCTAACAACTTTCCTATGGCAATAGCCTCTTTGGCAGAAGCTATTAAGTCGTTCGCGGTCAAGTCCAACATACCCTCATTTTCCTGTAGACCATGTCCCGCAAGACGCGGTAAAAATAAATTGCATCCAAATCTTTTAGCGGTTTCAATATGTATGGGATCTCCCTCCGCATAGCTTGCGGACCATCCATGCAGGTAAACAATACTATATGGCGTTTTTTGAGGAATACTGTCGGCCCAAACTATCCTTGCCTCATTGTCCTTTCTTATTTTTTTGTTCTTTGCTTCCCTGGATCGTACCATCTGATCCAACTCCGTCAAATCCATGTCCATTTCGGGAAGCGTAGTATCCAAATTAGGCGTTTCTACTGATGGCCCAAATAGATACGCGAAGGACAATATACCCAATATCCCTAGCAAACCATACCCTGCTTTTTTTATAATCCTCATTTATGTTCCGATTAAATTCATTCTTAGACCATTTCAGCTCATGATCAAAAATACAGTTATTTGTAACGTATTAATTACCCATATAGTGACCAAAGCAACGATACTGAATACTGGTCAATCAAACACCGAACCTTTGTAATTTTCCAAATTATGCAAATAATGGTACTTTAACGTTTTTTACCTGATGCACTATCTTCTTAAAATTTGGAAATCTTTAGGTCCCGGACTACTGTTTGCCAGTATGGCCATTGGGACATCACATTTGGTGCTCTCTACAAAAGCGGGTGCCCAATACGGATGGGTAATGATCATACCTATTGTTTTGGCAAATCTTCTTAAATATCCATTCTTTGAATTTGGGGTGCGTTATACCGCAGTAACCCGCAAGACACTAATAGAAGGCTATCGAAACCTTGGCAGAGGCTACCTTTGGTTATATGCGCTGATTACCGTAGTAAGTATTTTTACTATTTTGGCCGCGCTCTACGTGGTTACCGCTGGCCTGTTGATCAACCTATTACAAATACAAACGCTGAGCATTAGTTTGTCCGCCGCTTTATTGTTTCTATTTATAAGCAGCTTATTGATCATTGGTAAATATCGTTTTCTGGAGAACTCCTTAAAGCTGGTCGTAGGCTTGCTTTTTATAGCCCTTCTTGTAACAACCGCAGTAGTTATTTTAAAAGGACAAGTAACACCGGACCCCTCTTATGTGCCTATACCTATTTTTAATGAGGTAGGCATTCTCTTTTTAATAGGATTGGTGGGTTGGATGCCTACTGCAGTGGAGGCTTCCGGTTGGGTGAGCATGTGGAGTATTGAAAAACAACAATCCCTTTCTAAACCACCAACCTTAAAAGAGGCCCTTTCAGAATTCAATTTAGGGTATGTATTGACTGCCGTACTCGCTATCTTTTTTCTAGTTATTGGTTGTATGACATTTTATGGGACCAACACCCAATTAAGTGGAAATGCCGTGTTGTTTGCGGACCAATTGGTAAACTTGTTTACTGCCCATATTGGGGATTGGGCTTATTTGATAATCGCCATAGCTGCATTTGCCACCATGTTCAGTACCTGTATGACCGCCCATGATGCCGTAGCAAGGGTCAGCTTGGATATCATACACAAACTATATCCCGCAAAGACCCAATTTAAAAAGCATGGGGCTTTTGCAACAATGATCCTCTTGTTAGCGGTAATCAACTGGGTAGTTATACATTCCTTTAGTGCCAATATGGGTAATTTGGTCGCTTTGGCGACTTTTGCCTCTTTTGTTATGGCACCCTTGATCGGTTGGATGAATTTAAAAACGGTTACAGGAAAGGATGTGGAGGCAGCACACCAACCAAAGAAAGGCTTACGGGCACTAACCTATGTTGGCATGATATTCCTTTCCGTATTTGCGCTATACTACTGTTGGGAATTGCTTTTTTAGTGTTTAAACCACCGGCAGGGAATGCTATTTTCTTTAATTGAAAAGAATATTATCATTCAAAACCACAAAGAGGGAACGTTGGTTTCTTTTGTGTAAAATCTCCAAGCAGTACACGCCATTGGTACAGTTGTTCAGTATTTTTTGTTCCCCAAAACCAACGGAATACAAAATATTGGATTTCGAAACCCCCTGCTTTAACAGGTATTTTTTAATGGCGTCCGAACGTTGCTGCGTTAAGGTAAAATTAGCTGCACCGCCACCCCGACTATCCGTATGGGTTTCAATACGCAGTTGGATACCAGGAAATAATTTTATCGCTTCCACCACTTTTTCCAATTCTTTTGCAATCCTTGGGGTAATGGTCGCACGTCCTTTGTCAAAGAAAAACTTACTCACCTTTAAAACCGTCTGTCCTTCTTTTTCTTCCACAATATCCTCATAAGCAACCAAACCTACGTTAGCCTCCATCTGCTCCAAATTATCCACGGCACTTGCCGCATAATTTTGCGTAAAGACCGAATATTTTTCCTTGGACACTTTTAATTCCACCTCTTCCTGCCATGGTACTTCTATACGATAGTTACCATCATCACCGGTTACTACTTGTTTAAGAAGTTCTCCTTCTCTATTTTTTAGACTAACCTTGGCACCGGCTAGCGCCCCATTGTATTTGCCCGTAACCACTTTACCCTTGAGCACAATGGTTTTAACCCCGGGCTTCTCATCCACAACAAATCCATAGATATCATCTTCCCCTTTTCCGCCTTCCCTATTGGAGGAGAAATAACCTTGCATGCCTTCTCTTTTATTTCGCATAACGAAACCAAAATCATCCGCAATCGAATTTATCTGAGGCCCCAAATTCAATGGGATGCTAAACTCACCCGTATCCGTCAAATTGGTTTTGTAAATATCCATTCCGCCGTAGCCATAGAAAACATCGGAAGAGAAATACAAACTGTTCTCAAAAAGGTATGGGGCAATCTCATTCCCTGGGGAATTCACCCTAGGTCCCAAATTAATTGGCGCGGACATAACATTCCCTTGGTTCGTATTGACGTAGTAGATATCCGTGCCGCCATAGCCACCATCAAACTTTGCGGCAAAATAAAGCCTTTCCGTTACCTGATCGTAAAAAGGATAATAAAAAGAGGTGCTTAAATCCCGCCAAAGAAACCTAAAATCACCTTCTATTTTTTGAACACCAATGGCCAAAGCGTTCTTACCATTATCATCAAATTCAAGCTCCCCTTTACGCGTATTGGAAAGCACATAAAATATACTTTGCAATTCTTCTGAATAGTAAGGTGTGGCTTTATGGTAATTGGAACTATTGATGTGCGTGTACGGATTTACGTTCTCCAACTGGCCGTTTTCAGACAGGTCCCCAGAAAATATATTGAGATACCCACTAAAATCCTCTTTATCATCCGTATTACCGGATGGCCTTCCGGAAGTAAACAACAGTTTCTCCTTAAAAAATGCCGGTGAAAAATCTGCTTTAGGACTGTTGGTTTCCAAATTAAATACTTGAAAATCCAAGGCAGCAATCTCATCACTGGCGGACATAATGGTATTGTTGAAATCAGCATTTTCCAATAGTTCTTTGGCAAGGACCGTATCTTTTTGCGATAGAACCGTAGCAATACTATCCTTCTTATCCAATCGCTTAAGGGCTACCAGATATTTATTCAACCTAAAATTATCTACCAAAGAATCATTGGCAAAATATCGTGCATAAATTTCCGATGCTTTACCAAACTCCGTAAGCTGAAAATACGAATCCGCCAAATTGCCCCATTGCTGTTCAGAAAGCACTATACCCTCATCCATATCTGCCGTATAGGCACGTACAGCATCTTTGTAGGCATAGGAAAAGAAATAGTCATCGCCCTTGGATTTCTTGTCTTGACCAAACACCATGCTATATATCAAAAGAGCAACAAGGGTATTTAAAATATGTTTCATGCTACTTTTTTAAAAGAACCTAGGGGAATCTATCTGTTTTGGTTTTCCCTTTAATTTCTTGTTCTTGTCTTTATCATTCTTATTGGAACCGCTTCCTTCCCTTCCTAGAAAAAACTTCAGGATTACTTCATGGGAACCGTTATTGAACTCCCCTAAAAGGTTGGCGTTGTAATCATAGGAATATCCCAAAAACATACTTGGTGATACCTGAAAACCGGCCAAACCGCTTACTGCATTATTAAATCTGTAGGACGCACCCACCGTAAAGGCGTCCATAAACAGAAAATTTGCCGACAAATTAACATTGACAGGAGCACCATCCAAATAGTTGATTAAAAAGGCAGGTTTAAACTTAGACCGATCGGCAATCTGAAAAACATAACCTCCTATAAAATTATACTGTATTCTATCTTCTACCAAAGTGGCCACTTCATCATTAAAAATACCATTGGTCAAAAAATTTGGGATTGATGCCCCCAAGTACCAATCTTGGGCATATAAAAATAGGCCTGCACCAATGGAAGGATGGAAAAAGTTTCCTTCTTCACCAAATAACAAAGGTTCTCCCGGGTTTTGAAAATTTCCTTCTGAATAGTCTACGTCAAGTAAGGCAGCACCGCCATCGATCCCAAAGGACAACCATGAATCTTCTGATAGGTTCACCTGATAGGAATAGGCTACATCGATAAAGGTTTGGTTTACCGGTCCCAAACCGTCATTAATGACGTTAAAGCCAAGACCCATTTTTTCATTTTTTAAAGGCAAATTAGCCCCAAACCGCAAGGTCCTTGGTGCCCCGGGAACGTCTATCCACTGTGCCCGATAGAAACCTAGTACTTCTGGGGTTTCCACGGTGCCTACATAGGCCGGGTTAAAACTGCCGATATTGTACATGTACTGGGTAAACTGCGGTTCTTTTTGGCCCCAAACGATTGTGATGCAGGAATTTAGCAACACTATGATGATTAAAAATTTAAGATCAATTTTCATCTGTACTTGTTCGGGGTTATCGTATTATTTGTATCCATCCCTTAGTTGCTTCCGTTCCGTCACCCAAATCCAAAATATAGAAATAAGTTCCTTTGGGCAGGTTTCCATTGCTGCCTGTACCATCCCAACTACTATCATAAGGAGCTTGCTGGAATACCTCGCTACCATAACGGTCAAATACAGCAAGGGAACTACTAGGATAATTCTGATGGTCTACCAACACCAAAAAGTCATTCACTCCATCCCCATTGGGAGAGAAAAGATTACAAATAGTCCCTGGGTCCAAACATTGGCTTCTGTTCACGTTTACGGTAACTGTGGATGAATTGTTCCCCATCTCCGAATCCATAGGTATTGAACCGACCAATGAGGCCGTATTCACTAAATTTCCAGTATTCCTAACGATTACCCTAATCTCTAAAGAAACGCTTTCTTCCGGTAAAAGTTCGTCTATTGTCCATAGGCCCGTGGATTCATCATATAGCCCTTTAGTGGTACTACTGGATAGCAACTCAAAACCGGAACCATCTGCAATGAGGTCCGTGACCGTAATGTCAATGGCCCTGTCCATAGTTAGGTTGTTCAAAACAATGGTAAATACTATAGGCGTATCTAAAAGTGGCGCTATGATGTCTACGGATTTGATTACCTCTAAATCGATCGGGTTGGGATTACAGTCTTCCGTTAAAAAGGGGTCACATGGATCTAAAGGATTGGATGGACCTTCCGGCACCGCATCGGTAGCGGGATCATCCTCTACCAAAACTTCTTCACCATCCGTTAAACCATCATCGTCCGTATCGGCATCATTTGGGTCCGTACCCAATTCATTCTCCTCATTGTCCGTTAAACCATCATTATCCGAGTCAAAAACACAAGCCGTTACGGAAATCACTACTTCAACCGTTGTATTCGTGCAAGGTGCTTCCGCACTATCCGTAGTAAAGCTAAATCTGTAATCACCATCGGGCTGTCCTTCAAAATCAACGACGTTACCGGCATCAATATTAACCGTAGCCGTATCGGGAGCGGAAGCCAATGTCCAACTTCCAGAAAACACTGCGTCAAGGGTATCATCCAAGTCTATGGTTGTAGGGCCACCATTTCCCGCAATATTACAGGCAAAGGTATCCGTTGGCATTGGATTTGGTTCAATGCTCACTTGTGCCAAAACTTCAACACGTTCAGAATCACATCCGTTAGCGGAAGCCTCCACAAAAAATGAAGTTGTCTCCGTAATTATTGGGGTAGTAAACGTATTTCCTGTTCCTAAGATAACCATACTGGTTGGCGAATCATACCAATTTAAGGTAGCACCGATCGTTGCGGTAGCCATAAGTTCCAAGGTACCTTCCCCACATCGCACATTACCTGTAGTATCTTCAATACTTGGGGTGGTGTTAACCACCAAAGTGACCTGTAAAGTTGGACTTGCACAATCCATTTCCCCTGCATCCTCATCGCCATCAAAAAAATAAAATCCGAAAAATGTTCCCGGAGAACTTACTTCACTAGATCGATGTGCATTTACTTCCAACGGATCTGGATTGGTGCTCCAGACAAGTAGGGTTCCAGTTGGCGGATTCCCTACGACGTAATCATTTAAATCCGCACTTAATGCATCACAAAAATTAGTTGGCTCCGTTTCATTCAACATCGGTGCCAAATCCCCAGCGATACAGTCTACAGCACAATCCGTTACCGTTATGGTCAAATCCGTAGATTGATTTATACAGGGTGCAATTGCCCCGTTGGTAGTATATCTAAACACATAATTCCCTACGGCAAGTCCGTTGAAATTCACGCTATTTCCTGCATCAATAGTAACCCCAGTAGTATTTGGTCCGGAGACAAAAGCCCAATTACCAGCATCAGCGCCCGTTAACTGATCATCCAAGTCTATTACCGTATTTCCGTTTGCCGCGATGCTGCACGCCGCTGCGTTATTGGCTACACCCGCTGAAGGTGTGATAGTTGCCGTTATGGTGACTTCCAAGACCGGACTTATGCAAGCATTGGCCGCGTCAAAGAAAAAACCAAAATAGGTGCCGGCTTCTTCTACAACACTACTCATCCTATGGGTAGTTTCATCCTCTAAATTGGTATTGTTATCACTCCACCTAAGTACACTTCCCGCCGGCGGATCATTGGTCACAAAATCATCCAAATCTTGATCAAACGCATCACAAAATGCCGTGGGTTCCCCTGGATCAAGAATTGGTCCTACCGCACCTGCCCTGCAAGAATCATCATTTAAAATGGTAAAAACACCGGTATCCGTAGTATTTATATTTGAGGCGAATGCCGTATTTGAAAGACCACTGAGGGCCAAAAATACGGTTTCATTATCCTCAATTGCATTGTCTGCATTGGGGGTTATTCCAAAGGTGACCGTTTCTCCTTCGGTTCCCAAAAATATGAGTTGTCTATTGCTTATAGGGTTAAAATCTTCATTTGGTGTAGCCGTGCCACCAGCGGTGGTGGAAACGTTAACTATAAAGCCTCCGTCTACTGCATTATCCAAGCTTACACTCATATTTGCCTGTCCATCGTCTTCATCAGAGCTGGTATCTGTAAATAATAATACGGCACTATCGTCGCTAAGAATTTCAACACTATCTGCGCCGGAAGCACCTATTTTATAGTTAGCAGAATTGGTCAACGTAAGCATCACATTTTCTGTAAGTTCTACCTCATCATCGTCTATAGGGGTAATCGCAATAGCAGTTCTTTGGGTACCATTCGGGATGCTGGCCGTATTTGTCAACGGTACAAAATCATTTCCAGAGGTAGCTGTACCTCCAACCGTATAATTTATTATAATAGGGGAACCTGTTGCATTAGGCTGATCCAACCCAATGGTAAAACTTGACTCTACTTCATTTTCTTCATTGGCAGGTGTATCCGAAGCTTGTATGTTTACTTCAAAAATATCGTTGTCCGTATTGTTGGCCGTAAACGTCTGGTCAGCAAGGCCGTCGAAGGCGTCATCGCTGGAACCGTCATTGACCGTGACAGTGATCACATAGTCCTGGGGACCGTCCACCGAATCGTCGTTAACGCCCGTAACGGTAACCGTCTGGGCCATGTCGAAATCCCCCGGGCCGAAGGTCAACGTCGCCGGGGATACAGTGCCCTCGCCCGTATCACCGGAGGAAACATCAAAAACTACGTTGCCCAAGGGCTGCGCGTCCAATACAACCGTGAAACTGTCCGTCATACCGTCCTCGTCCGTAACCGTGGTACCACCGCTCTGCACTATGGTAAAGCCAGCAGTGTCGTTGTCCGTATTGTTGGCGGTAATTTGGTCCGTAAGGCCGTCAAAGGCATCATCGCTGGAGCCGTCATTGACCGCCACAGTAATCGCATAATCCTGGGGACCGTCCACCGAATCGTCGTTAACGCCCGTAACGGTAACCGTCTGGGCCATGTCGAAATCCCCCGGGCCGAAGGTCAGCGTCGTTGGTGATACCGTGCCCTCTCCCGTATCACCGGAGGAAATATCAAAAACTACGTTACCTAAAGGTTCCGAGTCCAATACCACCGTAAAATTGTCCGTGGTGCCATCCTCGCCCGTAATCGTAGTGCCACCGCTCTGCACAATCGTAAAGCTAGTGTCGTCGTTCCTAAAAATACCTTCCCCCGTACCGTCGGTGATGTTCCCGTTCATGCTTGCATTGGACAGGGTCACTGTGATCACCTCGTCAGCCTCTGGCGTGGTATCCCCGTTGGTGGTCACTTGAATTGTTTGGTTCACGGCCATGGTTCCCATAGGAAAAGTTAGGGTTCCCGTTTGACCATCTTCATTGCCACCGCTAATGACATAATCAACAGTAATATCAGCGAATAAGTCTGATTCACTAATAGTTACCATAAAACTAATCGAGGAAGTACCCATATCACCTTCGAGAACTGGAGTTGGGTCATTGATTGCTATATTTGCAATTGTAGAATCATCATTTTCAATGATGCCCGTACCAGCACCATCAAAAATTGAGGCATTTCCCGGACTGCTTAAAACTACATTGAACTCTTCATCACTTTCAACCACGGCATCCCCATTGACCGCAACGGTAATGGTAGTCTCCGCTTCACCGCTAGAAATTGTTGCTGCAAGGTCGTCCAATGCCGTATAATCTACATTCTCAAATGTGGTAACGTCCATAGTATTGACCACGAATGTTATATCTTCATCCGCCGTGCCATTATCCACACTGACAGTAAAAACAAAGTCAGTTGTATCCATATTACCTTCCATTAAGGTAACATCGTCTATGCTAATTTCAGGTATATCTTCACTATCAATATTTACGGTAGCCGAATTGTTCATAGGATCTATAATATAGCTACCTGTTCCAGAAGGT
>CALEYA010000168.1 GCA_937926215.1 uncultured Croceitalea sp.
AGGAGCGCAAAAAGCTTTATAAGTCCTTTATTCTGCATTATTTACTAAATTTTAGAATTTTTCTTAAACAGCGTGCAAATATATCATTTCAAATAGGATTTGCCAATAGAATGTTGTCAATTATGCATTATACATTGTACAGAAATAAAAATGTCGTTTCCCGCAAGCTGCTTGGAAACGACATTTCTCATTCTTTGAAACGGGTATTACAGTTGCAATAAACCGTTTGTTTTACTAACACCTTCCGCACTATCCTGCATTTTTGCCTTTTCTGCATCACTTAATTCGATTTCCACAATTTTCTCAATACCATTTCTTCCTAAAACCACGGGAACACCGATACAGATATCATTTAAACCAAACTCCCCTTCTAAATAGGTAGAACATGGGAAAATCTTCTTTTGGTCACATGCTATGGCTTGTACCAATCCAGAAACCGCAGCTCCAGGGGCGTACCATGCACTGGTACCCAATAATTTTGTCAAGGTGGCACCACCTACTTTGGTATCCTCAACTACCTGTTGCATACGTTCTTCGGATAAAAATTCCGAAACTTTTACACTATTTCTTGCGGCATGGCCTATTAGCGGTACCATACCTTTATCACTATGACCACCTATTACCATACCGTCCACATCAGAAATTGGGGCACCCAAAGCTTCCGCCAAACGATATTTGAACCTAGCGCTATCCAAAGCCCCACCCATACCTATTATTCTATGCTTAGGGATATCGGTAGTTTTATGTACCAAATAGGTCATGGTATCCATTGGGTTACTCACCACAATAAGAATGGCGTTGGGCGAGTGCTCCAATAAACTCTGCGAAACCGTTTTAACTATTCCCGCGTTGATTCCGATCAATTCCTCCCTTGTCATTCCCGGTTTACGGGGTATTCCGGAGGTGATAACTGCAATATCACTATTGGCCGTTTTGGAATAATCGCTGGTACTTCCGGTGATTTTTGTATCAAAACCATTTAAGGAAGCCGTTTGCATTAAATCCATGGCTTTGCCTTCCGCATAGCCTTCCTTAATATCCAGCAATACGACTTCGGAAGCAAAATCTTTTATGGCGATGTACTCCGCGCAGCTTGCTCCTACTGCTCCAGCTCCTACTACAGTTACTTTCATTTTATTGTGTTTTTTACTTTGTTAAAATTGAAGCTCAAAAATAGCGATTTTTTAACCTTCCTTTTTATGAAATCCGTCATATCTGCATGGGATTACGGCACTTTTGCTATTAAAATTTGTTAAAGAAAAGCGGATTTCAACGAAGAAAAGGCCCTAAAAGTGCCGTACGTCGAATTTTTACAATACCAGCTTTGATCCCTGCGTTACTAAAGTCCCAATTCAAACTAGTACCTACTTATGAAGAAGTTCCTTTCATTGATGGCCATTCTGGCTATCATTACAGTGAGCAACTGTACGCAAATACCTGAAAACAATGACCCCATCCTCGGAATTTGGTCAATTGCCAATCTAGAAACCAGCGTTAGTGAAGATGTTCCAGAGCGACAGGAATGGATTTTCAATGATGCCTTTCTGGGGCGCTACCACCAGTATATGGGCAATCAATTAAACTTTGTTACCGATTTTAAATGGAACGTAAACAATGGGATATACACCATTGATTACAATGTGGAAGAATTACAGGACATCCAAGTAATCATGAACGCCAATGGCGAACCCGAACAACTGGAACTGGTCTCTGGAGAAACCCTTGCCGTACGCGAGTAAGGCCTACATCTTTGCAGTAGCCAAACGGAATTACACTATACTTATGAAAAAGGAAAGCCCCAAGTCATATGCTTGGGGCTTTTAAATTTTTAATCCTACTATCTAAAACCAAAGTTGATACCCGCGGTCAAGGTATTGAACTCCGCTATGGTATAGTCTACATTTAGTCTAAAGAACCCCAATTTTAGTTTGGTCCCTACATTGGCGGTAACGCCACCCACATTTTCCGTTAGGGAAAAAGGATCGGTAACCGTTTGGGAAAGTGATCCAAAACCAACCGTATAATCCCCTAAAAGGTCCGTTTCAGCAGTTCCGGTGATATATCCCAAACCACCATAAAAATTGATAATAGGTAGTCTAGTTGAAGCTACCGCCGCAAAGGTCCAAGTGGAAAAGCTGGTCTCAATACGTTGGTCCTCGCCCGCAAATAAACCTTGATCGGTCAAATTATATTCGGCGTCCAATTTTGTATAGCCAATGACAGCGGATAGGGCCACGGGTAAAATTTTATCCGCGGGCAATAGTTTGGTAAAATCGTATTGTAGGCCTGCACCAAAAAGTCCGAATTCCACATCATCATCAAAATTGATATTGGGTAAAAAGCGTGCCTTAACCTCCAAACCTTTAACCAAACCTACACTGGCCTGCACAAAAGCGGATGGCACAAAATTGATACCCTCTGATGCGATTCCCGAAGGCAATTCAAATTCCTGACGTTCCGTGACACCTGGGGTAATTTCCGCCTCCACGAATACACGGACACCTTCAATATCGCCCAAAGCTGTGGACACCGGTCTAGAAATACTCCCGTCCACAAATTGCAGGTTGTCATAGTCCGCAGTATTTAGTTCAAAACTACGGCTGTCTTCTTTGTTCTTGAATCCGGTGATATTACCCACAATGGAGATTTCAAAACCGGCCAAAGGTTTGGCATCGGCAGAATTGTACCATCCGTTGGCCATACTGTAAATGGCAGCCTCGGATACCGGGGAAAAATAATCATTGGCAAAACGTTCCGCATCGGCTACACCGGAGGCGAAAATCTGATTAAAATCCGATTGCGCCATAGTTGGAAGGGCGCAACCTATTGCTAGAAATAAACCTAGTATTTTTTTCATCTTGTACGATTTTTACCAAAACTAAAAAACTCGCCTTGTAGGGGCGAGTTTTTGTTGTGAAACCAATATTATTAATGGGCCAACCTATACATCAATGTTGGCATAGACGGCATTCTTTTCAATAAATTCACGTCTTGGTGGTACCTCATCCCCCATAAGCATAGAGAAAATTCGGTCGGTTTCGGTCGCGTTGTCAATGGTCACTTGTCGCAAGGTCCTAAACTCCGGATTCATGGTCGTATCCCATAATTGCTCGGCATTCATTTCCCCAAGACCCTTGTATCGTTGTATGCTTCCTCCGCCATTATAACTCTCCATAATCTCATCACGCTCCTTATCATCCCAAGCGTAGCGCTTTTTAGCCCCTTTCTTTACCAAATAAAGCGGAGGCGTTGCAATATATACGTGCCCTCCTTCTATAAGTTCCCGCATATACCGGAAGAAAAAGGTTAGGATCAAGGTTTCAATATGGCTCCCATCGACATCCGCATCACACATAATGACTACTTTATGGTACCGCAGTTTTTCAAGATTCAAGGCTTTGCTATCCTCTTCCGTACCTATGGTAACCCCTAATGCCGTGTAGATATTTTTTATCTCTTCATTTTCAAAAACCTTGTGCTGCATGGCTTTTTCCACATTGAGAATTTTACCCCGTAACGGCAAAATGGCTTGGAACATTCTGTCCCTACCTTGTTTTGCGGTACCGCCAGCGGAATCCCCCTCCACCAAGAATACCTCGCATTTGGTAGGATCTTGTTCAGAGCAATCGGATAATTTTCCGGGCAACCCTCCTACACTCATGGGGTTTTTACGCTGTACCATTTCGCGTGCCTTTGCGGCTGCGTGACGGGCTTGGGCGGCCAATTTTACTTTTTCAACAATTTGCTTGGCATCATCCGGATGTTCTTCCAAATAATCCGTAAGCATCTCGGAAACGGCTTGGCTCACCGCACTGGTGACTTCCCGGTTGCCTAATTTTGTTTTGGTTTGCCCTTCAAATTGCGGTTCCGCAACCTTTACGGACACGATGGCCGTCAATCCTTCACGGAAATCATCCCCGGCAATCTCAAACTTTAATTTGTCCAGCATCCCAGAACTGTCCGCATACTTTTTTAACGTACTTGTCAATCCCCTTCTAAAACCGGAAAGATGCGTACCTCCTTCATGGGTGTTGATATTATTGACATAGGAATGCAGGTTTTCTGAATATCCGGTATTGTAAATCAAAGCAACTTCTACAGGAATGCCGTTCTTTTCACCTTCCATGGCCACCACATGCTCGATAAGCGGATCGCGGGTGGCATCCAAAAAGCGGATAAATTCTTTTAAACCCTCATCGGAATGAAAGGTTTCCCCAACGAATTCCCCATTTTCATCCTTGTTTCTTTTGTCCGTTAGGGTAATGGTAATGCCCTTGTTTAGGTATGAGAGTTCACGCATCCTATTGGCAAGGGTTTCATAGCTATACTCAACGGTTTGGGTAAAGATGGTATCATCTGGCGTAAAAGTGACCACGGTACCTGTTTCCTTGCTTTCCCCTACACTTTTAACGGGGTATTGGCTCTTTCCCCTTTCATATTCCTGTTCCCAAACTTTACCTTCCCTAAAAACGGTAGCTTTTAAATGTTTGGATAGCGCGTTTACACAAGAAACACCAACCCCGTGCAATCCTCCGGAAACTTTATAGGAATCTTTATCAAACTTTCCTCCGGCACCAATTTTGGTCATCACCACTTCCAAGGCGGAAACGCCTTCTTTTTGGTGCATCCCTACGGGAATACCACGGCCATTATCCTTGGTGGTAATGGAATTGTCTTCATTTATGGTTACGTCAATAGTATCGCAGTAACCACCCATGGCTTCATCAATGGAATTGTCCACTACTTCATAGACCAAATGGTGCAATCCCCGAACGCCTACATCACCGATATACATGGAGGGGCGCATCCTTACATGCTCCATACCCTCAAGGGCCTGAATACTGTCTGCCGAATACTTATCTTTCTTTGCTTCTTCGCTCATAGTTTCAACTGTGTTTTCTTGCAAAATTCAAATCTTACAAATATAACCAAAAGCTAGTGAAATTAGGGGTTTGAAGCCTTCTATCGCCCTAAGTTATTAACAAGGTGTTGTGGAAAAAAAACGAACTTAATTTTAAGCATGAAAGGACGCTCTTACAAGAAAAAAAGTCCTTACGGAATAGCGCAGGAAAGTATCCCTTTTCTCCTAGCGGGAACTGAACCTTGATATCCTGCAAATAGCTAAAATCCATTACATTGAAAAGCGCCACATGGGCGCTTTTCATCGACTAACTCAAAAAATATCAATTTCAATAGCAATATTGTTTACTCTTCTATTCTACTCAGGGTTAAATTCGACCAGCAAATTTTCTGTAAAAATTTGGGCGGCCAGTTCCGTCACGGTCGGAAAAGACCCTTCGGCTACACTCAGGGTTAAATTCGACCAGCAAATTTTCTGCAAAAATTTGGGCGGCCAGTTCCGTCACGGTCGGAAAAGACCCTTCGGCTACACTCAGGGTTAAATTCGACCAGCAAATTTTCTGCAAAAATTTGGGTCTCATTTAACATAAGCATCGTCGTGAATGTTAGCGACGGCACGTCCAGAGGGATCGTTCATGTTTTTAAAGGCCTCATCCCATTCCAAGGCTATCTTGGTGCTACAGGCCACGGAAGGTTCTTGTGGAACGCTTAAAGCAGCCGCATCCGAAGGAAAATGCCCTTCAAAAATGGAACGGTAATAATATTCTTCTTTGGTGGTCGGCGTTTGAATGGGAAATTTAAAATGGGCGTTCTTCAACTGCTCATCACTTACGGCCTCATCCACCACTTCTTTAAGCGTGTCTATCCAACTATACCCTACACCGTCGGAAAATTGTTCTTTTTGACGCCATGCCACACTCTCCGGTAAATAGGACTCAAAAGCTTTACGGACCACCCATTTCTCCATGCGTTCGCCGTTGATCATCTTATCTTTTGGGTTAATGCGCATGGCCACATCCATAAATTCTTTATCCAAGAAGGGCACACGACCCTCAATACCCCAAGCGGCCAAAGACTTATTGGCACGAAGGCAATCGTACATGTGGAGCTTATCCAACTTCCGTACGGTTTCTTCATGAAAATCCTTGGGGCTTGGTGCTTTGTGGAAATACAGATATCCTCCAAAAAGTTCATCCGCACCTTCCCCGGATAATACCATCTTGATTCCCATGGATTTAATTACCCTAGCCATCAAATACATAGGCGTAGAGGCCCTAATAGTGGTAATGTCATAGGTTTCCAAGTTGTAGATAACATCTTTTATGGCATCCAAACCTTCTTGAATGGTGAATTTGATCTCGTGGTGCACCGTACCGATGTGATCCGCCACTTTTTGGGCCGCGGCCAAATCAGGCGACCCCTCCAAGCCCACGGAGAAGGAATGCAGTTGTGGCCACCAAGCGTCTTTGGTATCTCCGGATTCGATTCTTTTTTGTGAGTATTTTTTTGCGACAGCGGAGGTCACGGAAGAATCCAATCCGCCTGATAGCAGCACCCCATAAGGAACATCCGACATCAATTGGCGTTTGACTGCCGCTTCCAAGGCATCATGGATTTCCTGTATGCTGGTTTGGTTGTCCTTTACGGCTTCATACTCCATCCAATCCCTTTTGTACCACTGCACAAATTCCCCAGTAGAACTATGCAAATAATGTCCAGGAGGAAACAACTCAATCTTTGTACAGGTTCCTTCCAAAGCCTTTAATTCTGAAGCCACGTAAAAGGTACCGTTCTTATCCCATCCAATATATAGCGGAATGATACCCATATGGTCCCTAGCGATAAAGTATTCATCTTTCTCACTATCATAAATGGCAAAACCAAAAATACCGTTGAGTTCGTCAATAAAGTCAACCCCTTTTTCTTGGTATAAGGCCAAAATAACCTCGCAATCGGATTCGGTTTGGAACGCATAATTTCCATTAAACTGCGTACGCAGCTCCCTATGGTTATAGATTTCGCCATTGGCCGCCAATACCAACTTGCCGTCAGCACTAAAAAGAGGTTGCTTCCCAGAGGCTGGATCAACAATTGCCAGACGCTCATGGGCCATGACGGCTTTTTCATTGGCATAGATTCCACTCCAATCCGGTCCCCTATGCCTCACTTTTTTGGACATCTCCAATAACTGTGGTCGCAATACCTCAACACTTTCCTTTACATCAAACGCACATACAATTCCGCACATAACAATCTATTTTCTGATAATTAAAGCACAAATATGGAGTTGTTATTATAAATTACAAATGAATATGTATTAAATGGTTACACAATGAAATAATTATTGAAATATATCGACAAAAAAATAAGTTGGAGCATCCACTTTATGAATTTTAGGAATATTCTGAAAGTTGGCCAAAATTTAACGACTCTTTAAAAATAGTTCGAACTTGTTAGGACTACTTTTGAACTTCAACTAAAAATAAGAACATGAAAAAAGTATTATTACCTGTATTCTTTGCCTTTGCCATGGTATTTGTTACCGAAGCAACGGCGCAAAA
Source organism: uncultured Croceitalea sp. (assembly GCA_937926215.1). GTDB lineage: Bacteria > Bacteroidota > Bacteroidia > Flavobacteriales > Flavobacteriaceae > Croceitalea. The sequence continues at coordinate 7,422 of CALEYA010000168.1, forward strand.
GTTTAGTGGTCTGGACAAAAGTCCTGCCGATATTGCCGCCTTCCCTGCCAGTTACAAGGAATCCAACAAAGTAGCCCGTGTCATCTACGGACGTCCACAATTAAAAGGTCGTTCCATGGGCGATTTGGCCCCTTCTGGAAAAGTATGGCGTACTGGAGCTAATGAAGCTCCTGAAGTTACCTTTTACAAAGACGTCACCTTTGGTGGCCAAAAAGTTGCCGCCGGCACGTATGCTTTGTTTACCATTCCCGGTGATGGCGAATGGACGGTTATCCTAAACAAAAATCTGAACCAATGGGGTGCGTATTCCTATGACAATGCTGCTGACGTAGTACGTGTAAGCTCTGCTGTATCTTCTGC
>CALEYA010000169.1 GCA_937926215.1 uncultured Croceitalea sp.
ATAAAAAGCAAGGAAACCAGCGCAAAGGTAAAATAGCGTCCAACAAGTACCGTGCGTACTTGGTTGATATCGCTGATCTTACCGACCCGTTTGATGGTCTTGACAATCAAAAACCGAAGCAAAAGAAAGACGACGAGACAACTAACAGTACCTATCAACTCCGTTTGATAATCCCTAAAAAAGCCCGTCATATCCATTATAGCCCTAAACTGTCCCTAAGTACGACGTCTTTGTTGGAGTTTTGTCTCCAATAGGGCGTATTCAGCTGTTTGCGCTTGGTCGCTTTTGAGGTCAGCACTTTGGCTTTGGACCCCCAACCGCTTTTATAGGATTCCTCCCAACCCTCAATGGTGTGCGGAAAGGCAGTAGTATACTGGATGCTCAGTGTTCGAATCCCGTCTTTATAAGCAATGGTATAGGTGCTCAAATCCCCTTTTTGCTCAATACTTGCCGTAGCTTCCATGGCTTTTACGGGGACGTGCTTTACCCTAAAAAATTCCAAGGAAGGTACCATAAGTAACTCACCATTAGGTAAGTCACTGGGATTGATGCGGATTTTGTTCCAAATCTCATTTTCTAAATACGCTTTGTCCAAAGTAGTCTTGATATCGGCCTCACCTTCAAAGTAGGAATGTGAGGTAAACTCAAAGCTATCCCTATTGTTCAATTGCGAATATACGTGGCCACACCACTCTTGAATGGACAGACTGGTCTTTATGGCATGTTGGTTGTCATGGACCGGATAAAAGGTACTACTCATAATGGAATAGGGATAGATGCCCGTCAAATAATTTTTGGTGGCGTTCAATTTAAGCACCGGAACATTGGTGGCATTGTTACCGTCCGCTTTTACTTGGATCTCCGGTAAAAAAGGCTCTGTTACAAAAATAAGCACGGCCTCCCCATCACGGAGTTCCCCGTATCGGGCTTGCTCCAAGGTGTAGGATGTGATTTCGGCTTCGCCGGCATACCAGTATTTTTTAAAATCTTCCGAAAGGGGCTTTTTGGGCTGTGCTTTTTCAATGCTAGCCGTTACAGCCGTATCGTTCAGGGCCAATTCCTTGGCGGAAGTTTTGGCTTCTTCCTTACAACTTTCCAGTCCCAAAATTGCCAAAGCAAAGACCACTACAAACAATTCAAATCGAATCCACGTTTTCATAATTTCCGGTTTTTGGTAAAATTAACGAACCTCAGCTAGGATACCATGTCCATTAACGTTTTGTAAACTAAGTGTGTGGGTAGGCCCACGACCGTATTATAGGAACCTTCTATCCGTTCTATGGCTATTGCCCCGATCCATTCTTGGATACCATAGGCCCCCGCTTTATCATAAGGCTTACACTTTTGGAGGTAATAGGCGATTTCTTCCTCGGAAAGCACGGCAAATTTGACTTTGGTGACCGCGTTTACCAGTCGCTGTTCCACCGATGTCGTAAAACAGACCGAAGTGATGACCTCATGCCAAGCACCTGATAGTTTTTGCAACATGTGTTTGGCTTCAGCTTCATCCGCAGCTTTCGCCAAAGATTCCCCCTTGTGCCAAACTACGGTGTCCGAGGTTATGACAATCTCATGGGACGCTAGGTTTTCTTTAAAAGGAGTTGCTTTTAGTTCGGCTAAAAAGGCCGAAATTTCTTGGCCTTTTAAGGTCTCCGGATAAACTTCATCCACATCTTGGAGCCGTATTTCCACTTCCAGTCCCAAATCCTTAAAAAATTGTTGGCGTCTGGGAGAGCCGGAGGCTAATATGATCGTATGGTTGCCCAATTTTTGGACCAAGGGATTGTCAATCATTGCCCGCACTAAAATTGTTGTTCCAATCCCCACGCACTTTCAGTACCTGTTCAATAATATCACGCACACAGCCGTCCCCACCATTTTTATGCGAAACATAATCGCAAATGGCTTTGACCTCCGCAACGGCATTTTGCGGACAAGTGGCCAACTGCACCATTTTTAAAGGGGGAATGTCCGGCATGTCGTCACCCATGTATAGGGCATTTTCCGGTTTAATGTTATGGATGTCCAAATACTCGTCCAAGGGCTCTTCCTTATGGTGGGCACCCAAATAAATATCCGTAATCCCAAGGCCCTTAAGCCTGCTCTTTACCCCTTCATTACTACCACCGGTAATAATACAGATATTGTAGCCTGCTTTTAAGGCCGTTTTAAGCGCATAACCATCCTTAACGTTCATGGTACGTAGCATCTCGCCAGAGGTGGTTATTTGGATGGAACCGTCCGTAAGCACCCCATCTACATCAAAGATAAAGGTGGTAATCTGGTTGAGGTATTCCTTATAATTTTTCTTCATACTGTTGTCTGATGGATTCGCTTAGTAATTGATATAGTTTTTTGTGTAATGGGTTTTTCAATAGTTCCAAATGCTCTTGTTGGGTGAGGACGTCATTGCGTCTTGCCGGTCCTGTTTGGGCTTCTTTTGGCGATACATGTAAAATCTTGGTCGCGGTTTCTTGGATCAAAGGCTGTAGCAGGTCAAACGGAAGTTGTTCCGCTTCGCAGATTTCCGCTGCCATCTGGTAACAATGGTTGGCAAAATTATTGACGATGACGGCCGATACATGAAGCTTTTTACGCTGTGCCGATGTTATCCAAGTGACGTTGTTGGACAATTTAAGGGCCAGGGCTTCAAGGATCGATGCATCTTCCTTTTGGGCGACTTCCAAACAAATGGGGATTTCCTTAAAATTGACCGTTCTCCCTTTTGTAAAAGTCTGCAGCGGATAAAAAACGGCTTTTTTAGGGGCATGTATGGCATTCATGGGTGCACTTCCGGAAGTATGGGCCACAAGGCCTTTTTTACCCTTTAGCAGTTGCGATACCTGGGGAATGGCTTTATCACTAACGGCAATGATATATAAGTCGGCTGTCCCAATCCCATCGCTATTGGTGGTAACGGGACACCTTTCCTCAAAATAATCCAATCCTTTGGCGTTTCTGCCGTAAACCTGGGCAACGGTTACATCGGGCAATACGTATAAGGCATCGAACAGCTGTTGCGCCACATTACCCGTTCCTAAAAGGACTATTGAAAGCATAGAACTCATTTAGACTTTTTCAATTGGCTAAAAAATTGTTTTTTTTAACCCTTTTTTCAACTTTTTTTCTTTTCGTAGACCAGCTATGCAACTCAAAAAAGTCTAAATGAGTTCATAGTCAAAAGTACGAACTTCAGGCAATTACCCTTAAAAAGAATTAACAATTTTGTTGAACTTTTTAATGTGGCGTAGGCAGTTTCAAATTGGAAAAACACCGTATTTTTGCATGCCAAAGAAACGACATGCTCGACGTACTCAAGAAGACCCTTTTTTCCACCCGTTTGATGGCCGTTCTTTTTTTGGTTTTTGCCGGCGCCATGGCCATGGGAACTTTTTTAGAAAGCTGGTATAGTACGGAAACCGCACGCATTTACATTTATAACGCCACTTGGTTTGAGGCAATCATGGTTTTCTTCGTCATTAATTTTACGGGAAACATTTTTAAGTACAAGCTTTTACGATGGAAAAAATGGCCTGTACTGTTGCTCCATCTTTCATGGATCTTGATTATCATCGGTGCTTTTGTCACTCGATACATTAGCTATGAGGGCAGAATGCCGATTAGAGAAGGAAATGCGGAAAAAGTGTTCTATTCCGATAAAACCTATTTAACCGCTTATGTGGATGGTGAGGTGAACGGGCAAATCAGTCGGAAAATCTTAGAGGACGATATTTTGATCACGGCGGAGGGGAAACGTTCTAGCCTGCCTTGGAAATCAGAATTTAACGGCCAACCCTTTGAAATCAAGTATGTCGATTTTATTGATGGGGCCAAAAAAGGATTGGTGCCTAGTACTACAGGGAACACATACCTTAAAATAGTGGAGGCAGGCGATGGGCAGCGCCATGAACATTACTTGGAGAGTGGAAAGATTGCAAGTATCCATAATGTGCTCTTTTCATTGAACAACAAAACGGAAGGTGCCATCAATATCAGTACTACGGACAGCACCTATTATATCCAAACCCCATTTTCCGGTGGTTTTATGCGGATGGCGGACCAGTTTCAAGGTGAAGTAGCAAAAGACAGCTTGCAAACCTTACAATTGCGGTCGCTGTATACCTTGGCCAATATGCAATTTGTAATTCCGGAACCTGTCGTGACAGGGAGCTATGGCATTGTTAAAGTACCGGAAGCGGAATTGACGGAACAGACCTTGGATGCCTTGGTGGTATCCGTGAGTGCCAATGGGGAAAAGGTGGAACAAAAATTATTGGGTGCTCCGGGAACATCGGAGTTTTCTGAAAAAATCAAAGTTGGCGGACTGGAATTTTCATTGGCTTATGGTTCAAAGGTTTACGAGCTTCCTTTTAACATTAAGTTGAACGATTTTATTGCAGAGAAATACCCAGGGACGGAGAGCAGTTACAAATCCTTTATGAGCAAAATTACGGTCGAGGACGAACGCCCGTTTGACTATGATATTTTTATGAACCATGTATTGGACCATGAAGGTTATCGGTTCTTTCAGGCCAGTTTTATGCCTGATGAAAAGGGAACCATACTTTCCGTAAACCATGATGTTTGGGGTACTTGGATAACCTATGCAGGTTATTTTTTATTGTATCTAGGTCTTATGGGAATTTTGTTTTTTGGAAAAACCCGATTTAAGGATTTGGCGAAATCCTTGGATAAGCTAAAAAAACAAAAGGCCGTATTGAGCCTACTTTTGATATTGGCCTCAATGAGTCTTTACAGTCAGCAAAAGGGCCATGACGATCATAGCAATACCTTGCCCACCGAAGCCCAGATAGATTCGGTATTAAAAGCGACCACGGTTTCTAAGGAACATGCTGACAAATTTGGAGCCTTGGTCATACAAGATGAGGGTGGGCGTATGAAACCCATACACACCTTTGCTTCAGAATTGCTGAGAAAATTAAGTGGGAAGGATAATTTTCAAGGCATGGACGCCGATCAAGTTTTTCTTTCCATGATGCTCAATCCACCGGTATGGTATAATACAGAGTTTATAGCACTGGCTAAGAAAGAGAACGACAGCATCCGTGGATTGGTAGGTGTGCCTTCTGGCCAAGAGTTTGTAAAAGCAACCGATTTTTTTAATGAAAAAGGCAGCTATAAGCTGGAGCCTTTTATAAAAGAAGCGACATCGACCACCAATCCCAATAAATTTCAACAAGACTTAAAAAAGGCCAGCGAGCGCTTAAGTCTATTGAATCTGGCACTTAGCGGAAACATCGTAAAGATTTTCCCTTTGCTCAATGACGAAAACAACAAATGGATTTCTGCCATAGAATTCCGTTCAGGCAGATATCAGGTACAAGATTCCTTGTATGCCAATTTCATCAACAATGGCATGCCCTATTATTTGAGAACCCTTCAGAATTCGATTAAAACTGGCGATTATACGGAATCCGATAGACTTTTAGCAGCTTTTGGCCAAAACCAACAAAACCACGGTGCCGAAGTGTTGCCCAGTAAGGAAAAGATCCAAACGGAAATCACCTACAACAAACTGGATATTTTTAACCGCCTTTATAGATACTATGCAATGCTTGGCGTGTTGCTGTTTATAATATTGGTAGCCAAAATTTTTAAGGAGCGGGAACTATTAAAGGCAGGGGCCTATTTGCTTAAGGGAACCATCATATTACTTTTTCTGTGGCATACGGCAGGTTTGGTACTTAGATGGTACATATCTGGCCATGCCCCCTGGAGTGATGCTTATGAAAGTATATTATATGTGTCTTGGGCCACTATGGGTATTGGTTTTGCTTTTGGCAGAAAAAGTGAATTGACCATCGCTGCCAGTGCTTTTGTAACTGCCATGCTCTTATGGATTGCGCACCAAAGCTGGGTAGATCCTTCCATTGCCAACTTGGTCCCCGTATTGGACAGTTATTGGTTAATGATCCATGTGGCCGTCATTGTTGGTAGCTATGGGCCCTTAACGGTAGGGATGATTCTTGGTGTAGTTTGTCTTTTACTCATGGTGCTTACCACAGAAAAGAACAAAAAACGGATGGAAATTAACATTAAGGAATTGACCATCATTAATGAGCTTACGCTTACCGTTGGCCTCATCATGCTTACCATAGGCAATTTTTTAGGGGGACAATGGGCCAATGAAAGTTGGGGCCGGTATTGGGGTTGGGACCCCAAGGAAACGTGGGCCCTAATTTCCATTATGATTTATGCCTTTGTGCTGCACATGCGTTTGGTGCCCGGTCTGCGAGGGAAATGGACGTTTAATTTTATGAGCATACTCGCTTTTGCCAGCATTATGATGACCTATTTTGGGGTTAATTTCTACTTGGTTGGCTTGCACAGTTATGCCAGTGGGGACCAAGTGATTACCCCTTCATTTGTTTGGTATACGGTACTCGGCGTTTTTATCTTAGGAGGTATTAGCTTTTGGAGGAATAGGGTAAATGCGGCCAAATAAGTCCAAAAATTGGAGAATTCGTTTTTTTTACGATATTTGTGCCATTATGAAGCACTAGAAATTATGTTCACGATAGATGTCATAGTCGAGAGACGATTTAGGTAACCCTGATACTTTAAGGGTTACTACCGGCATCATTTTTCTTTTTTCAACATAATTTTTATCACAATGACATCAAAAAAACCACTATCATTAAAAAAGATAGGCTATTATTTTATACAAGCCATAACGGGCAAAGAAAACCATTTTACATCCGGAAGTATTAAAAAGGCAATTTTTATGCTTTCCATTCCCATGATTTTGGAAATGCTAATGGAAAGTATATTCGCCTTGGTGGATATCGCCTATGTCTCCCAAGTAAGTGTAAATGCCGTTGCCACCATTGGACTTACGGAATCCGTAGTGACTTTGGTCTATGCCTTGGCCATTGGTTTAAGTATGGCCGCTACGGCCGTTGTGGCCAGACGGGTAGGAGAAGAGGATATTGATGGGGCCAGTATGGCCGCCATGCAAGCCATATTTTTGGGCATCCTTATTTCGTTGGTCATAGGGGTTTTGGGTTTTCTGTTCCACAAGGAGATCCTTGGCCTTATGGGTGCGGCCCCTGACCTCATTGCCGAAGGTGCCGGGTATACCAAATGGCTCTTGGGCGGTAACATCACCATCGTCTTGCTTTTTCTGATCAATGCCATTTTTAGGGGTGCCGGTGATGCATCCATTGCCATGTGGACTTTGGTGCTATCCAACGGCCTTAATATTATTTTGGATCCCTTTTTCATTTTTGGATGGGGCCCTTTTCCGGAACTTGGGGTCATGGGAGCTGCTGTTGCTACTAATATTGGGAGGGGTACCGCGGTACTGTTTCAATTGGGAATCCTTTTCTTTGGTTGGGGAAAAATCAAACTCAAGCTAAAGGAACTAAAACTACAAATTGGGGTAATGCTCAATTTGATTAAGGTTTCCTTGGGCGGTATCGCGCAGTTTTTGATAGGCACTTCCAGTTGGGTGTTTTTAATGCGCATCATGTCAGAGTTCGGGAGCGAAGTATTGGCAGGGTACACCATTGCCATACGGGTCATCATGTTTACTTTAATGCCTTCATGGGGAATGAGTAATGCCGCCGCAACGCTCGTAGGCCAGAATTTAGGGGCCAATAAGCCGCAACGGGCGGAAACATCGGTATGGAAAACCGGAAAATACAATGCCATTTTTATGGGTATAGTCTCCATAGGCTACCTGCTTTTTGCGAAACAAATTATTGGCTTGTTCAATGCTTCGGCAACAGTGGTCAAAAGTGGTGCGCTTTGCCTACAGGTCATTGCGTTGGGCTATGTTTTTTATGCGTATGGAATGGTAGTCACACAGGCATTTAATGGGTCTGGGGATACACGGACCCCAACACGATTGAACCTTATTGCCTTTTGGTTGTTCCAATTGCCCTTGGCCTACGTTTTGGCCTTGGTTTTTAAAATGGACGAACTGGGCGTTTTTGTAGCCATTACCGCGGCACAAGTGTTGTTGGCCATTTTATCCATGATTTGGTTTAAAAGGGGAAGGTGGAAAACCATCAACGTGTAAGTTTGGGGAACTTTTTACAACTAGATAGCCATAGCTTTTTATCGGGCAGAAGGAGGATGGACTTTTGTAATATTCCTTACATTTAAACAATTAAAAGCAACAGTATGCATACGAACAAAAAAGGGGTAAATACCATTTGCACCCATGTAGGGGAGGTTAAGGACGAGCAATTCAAGGGTGCCGTATCTCCTATTTATATGTCTACGTCCTATGCTTTTGAAGATGTGGACGTAAAACGCTACCCTAGGTATTATAACACACCTAACCAAGAAGCGCTTTGTAAAAAAATAGCCGCTCTGGAGCATACCGAAGCTGCTTTGTTGTTCGGCAGTGGAATGGCGGCCATAAGCCATGCGCTCATGGCCTTTCTAAAAGCCGGAGATCATATTGTATTGCAACAAACCCTATATGGGGGCACCTATAATTTTGCAGTGACCCAATTTGAAAAATACGGCATAAGCTATTCGTTTACAACAGGTTGGAAAGTTTCGGATTTTGAAAATGCCATACAAGGGAATACCAAGGTGATTTATATTGAAACACCGTCCAATCCTTTATTGACCATTACCGATTTGGAAGCTATTAGCCGCTTAAGTAAAAAACATGGCTTGGTTTCGATGATAGATAATACCTTCGGCAGTCCTATTAACCAGAATCCGATAGATTTTGGTATCGACGTCATTTTGCACAGTGCTACCAAATATATGGGCGGCCATTCCGATATTTGTGCAGGGGCCGTTGCCGCCTCGCAAGAGCATATCGATACCATATGGCATTCGGCCATTTGTTTTGGTGGTAGTTTAAGCGACCAAACGGTGTGGTTATTGGAACGTAGTTTAAAGACCATGGGACTTAGGGTTCAAGCACAAAACGAAAATGCCATGGCGTTGGCAAGTTTTCTAAAAGCACATGAGGCGGTAGATGAGGTGTATTATCCAGGATTAGCGTCGCACCCCGGACATGCGATTGCCAAAGATCAAATGCACGGTTTTGGTGGCATGTTATCGTTTGAACTTAATGAAACTATAGACCCCTCAACCTTTCTAAAAAAATTAGCCCTTATAAAACCGTCCATGAGTTTGGCGGGAGTGGAAAGTACCATGCTTTTGCCGGTGCAAACATCCCACGCCCTAATGAGTGCGGAGGATAGGGCCAAACAAGGGATAAAGGATGGATTGATACGCTTTTCCGTAGGTATTGAGGATGTCGCGGATATTATCCAAGACATAGAACAAGCCGTTGAAAAGGCGAGTGTAAAAATGGAAACAGTAGAATGAAGTTAGATATATTGGCGTTTGGGGCGCATCCGGATGATGTGGAACTCGGCGCAGGGGCTACGGTAGCCAAGGAAATCTCAAAAGGTAAAAAAGTAGGGATCATAGATTTGACCCGCGGGGAACTGGGTACCAGGGGCACACCGGAAATCAGGGATGCGGAAGCCGCCAAGGCCGCTAAAATACTGGGCGTTTCTGCGAGGGAAAACTTGGGTTTTGCAGATGGCTTTTTTGTAAACGATAAGGCCCATCAATTGGAAATTATTCGGAAAATACGCAAATACCGACCAGAAATCGTACTCTGCAACGCTATCGATGATCGCCATATAGACCATGGTAAGGGTTCCAAACTGGTCAGCGAGGCCTGTTTTTTAAGCGGATTGGTAAAAATAGCGACCAAAGAAAAGGATACTGGGGATGTGCAACGGCCATGGCGACCTAAAGTGGTGTACCATTACATCCAATGGAAAAATATAACACCGGATTTTGTAGTGGATGTTTCTGGGTTCATTGTACAGAAAACCGAAGCGATATTGGCCTACTCTTCACAATTCTTTGATCCTGATAGTGATGAACCAGAGACACCAATAAGCAGTAAAAATTTTATTGATAGTGTCAATTATCGGGCAAGGGACTTAGGAAGGTTGATTGGTGTAGACTACGCCGAAGGGTTCAATGTAGAGCGTTTTGTGGCCGTGGATAGCCTTGACAGTCTCATTTAACCGGCATTACGATACTTTTTGACCACTTTTGGAACGGTAAAATAAAAACTAGAACCTTGTCTTAAGATACTTTCTACCCATATTTCCCCCTTGTTCCGCTCTACCATGTCCTTACAAAGGGAGAGTCCCAGACCGGTACCTTTTTCGTTATTGGTGCCATAGGTGGTAAGGTTAGCGTTGTCCCTGAACAATTTTCGCTGCGTTTTTTTATCCATGCCTACGCCGGTATCCTGTATTCTTATTTTCCAGAACCTTTTGTTTTCCTCAGCTTCAATGGTCACCAGACCATTTTGTGGGGTAAACTTAATGGCATTGCTTATCAAGTTCCTAATGACCACATCAATATGGTTCTCATCAACAAATCCCATAGGTTTTTCTGCCATTTTATTGATAATTTTTATATCCTTGGATGCGGCAAGCTCGGACAGTAGGTTGATGTTGTTGTCCACTATCGTGCTTATGGAGACTACTTTTGGGCGGGTGTTGGCACCGTTCATTTGGGCATATCCCCAGCTTAGCAAGTTGTTTAAGGTAAAAAGGATATGGTCCACATCGGACTTAAGCTTAGGTACAAAACCCTGAAACTCTTCCAAGGCTACCTCGCCTTTGGAAAACAGGGTCAAAAGACCTTGTAAAGCCCCAATAGGTCCTCTAAGGTCATGGCCTATAATCGAGAACAGTTTGTCCTTGGTTTTGTTGATCTCCTTAAGTTCTTCCTCACGTTCACTTAGGTTTTGGGTACTTTTTTTAAGTTCTTTATAAAGCTTCTTTTGTTTTTTCTGATTGAAATATAGAGGTATCCCACCCAGTATGAGTGCAACGATGACGACCAGGGTCGTGATAATATAGTTCTGTTGTTTTGCCAGTTCCTTAGTGTTCTTTGTAATAAGGTCTTTCTTCTGCTGGTTGTAATCAAGCTTGGTTTTCAATAGGGAAAGACTTCTTTTATTCCCATCCCTGGAAAGCGTATCCGAGATGGATTGGAACAATTCGTGATATTCCAACGCTACACGGTGATCCCCTTGTTTTTTGTAGATTTTATAAAGTGTTTTGGCACCGTCTCTTTGGCCTTCCAGCGATTTGATTCTTTTGGAAATATCAAAACTTTTTTTAGCGTAAATCAAGGAAAGGCTATCCCTCTCTATGCCAAAATAGGCATTGGCCATCCCATCGAACAAATCAATTTTTGAACGATCATCATCCAAATCACCATAAAGCGCCTTACTTTGATTGAACCAATATAAACCCCATTTGTAATTCTGCTGACTTAAATAGATATGGCCTTTAATGGTATAGGCATAAGCCAACCAATCGTATATTTTATGCTTTTCAAAAACGGTAATACTCTTGTTGATATCAAACATGGCCCGGTCAAACCGCCCCATTTCAGAAAGTAGGAAAGATAGGCTTACCAAAGTTTCTGCCTGAATTTTTTCATCGCCCATCTTGTCATTATACTTTTTGGCTTCCAAAAAAAACTTAAGGGCTTGATCGTATACCTTTTGGGATACGTAAAGGTTTGCTATAACCTCGTTCAATATGGAAAGATGGTTCAAGTAGCGATCCTCATCCGTAGAAGCCAAATCTATACCTTCCAAATAATTTTTAAGTGCTTCTTCATATTCCCCTAAAAAGGAGTGTTCTTGGCCTATATTGATAAACAACCGAAGTTTCATTTCAGTATCCCCTATTTGATCTGCCAGTTCAAAAGATTTTAAGTAGTTGGACAAGCTTTTTTCGCTTTCTCCCTTATCTGAAAAGTAGTCCCCATATCCAATAAGCGCCAAGACCTCGCCTTTGGGATACGCTATTGATTTGCTTATTTGTTCAATTTCCTTTGAGATACTAAAAAGGCTATCACTTTGTATAAAACGGTATCGCGCTGCTAAGTTGTACCGTAGTTTCACGTAGTTAGAGTCCTTATAGCTATGGGGGTACTCCCTTTGAAGTTGTTCAATTTTTTTTGAAATACTGTCCATAACCGACTGCTGCGCTTTTAGTGCATGGGAGAGCTGAAGAAAAAGCACTGTCATGACGATACACGATACACGTGTTACGCCTTTGATCAAAGCGGGTATGAGGTTGTTTGGCTTCATAAATTTATGAACAGTAAAACTAAGGCGGTCTTAAAGGTTTCACTAATAATTGTTGTGAAAATGGGTGTTTTGTGTGTTTGATCGGGCAATTATACCATTTCAGTGGAATAAATTGTGCTTTGACTAGTTTTTAAATGTTAAATAAATGTCAACATATAGGTTTTAAGACATAGTTTTTTATTATTTGGGAGGAGGTTGTTTTTTGTGACCTTTCCTATATTTAGGTAGCTGAAAGCAACAGTAGGTATACCAACAAGAAAGGGGTAAATACCATTTGCAACCATATGGAGGAAGTGAAGGGAAAACAATTCCAGGGAGTGGTATCGCGTTCATTTATAGGTCCACTTCCTACGTTTTTTGAAGATGTGGGAATAAAACGTCTCCCTAGCTATTATAATGCAGGTAGACAAGAAGTGTTTTATAAAAAAAAGTGCTGCTTTGGAGCACAATGAAGCAGTCTTATTTAAACAGCATTACGATATTTTTTGACCACTTTTGGAACGGTAAAATAAAAACTAGAACCGTGTCTTAGGGTGCTTTCTACCCATATTTTACCATTATTGCGCTCTACCATATCCTTACAAAGGGAGAGTCCCAAACCGGTACCTTTTTCGTTATTGGTGCCATAGGTGGTTAGATTAGCGTTATCCCTAAATAGTTTTTGTTGGATTTTTTTGTCCATACCTACACCGGTATCCTGTACTTTTATTTTCCAAAATTGTTTGTCTTCCTCTGCATCAATGGTTACCAGGCCATTTTGTGGGGTAAACTTAATGGCATTACTTATCAAGTTCCTAATGACCAAGTCGATATGGTTCTCGTCAACAAATCCCATAGGTTTTTCCACCATTTTATTGAAAATTTTTATATCCTTGGATGCGGCAAGCTCGGACAGTAGGTTGATGTTGTTGTCCACTATCGTGCTTATGGAGACTACTTTTGGGCGGGTGTTGGCACCGTTCATTTGGGTATGACCCCAGCTTAACAGATTGTTTAAGGTAAAAAGAATATGGTCCACATCGGATTTGAGCTTAGGGACAAAACCCCGAAACTCTTTCATTCCAACATCGCCTTTGGAAAATAGGGTCAAAAGACCTTGTAAAGCCCCAATAGGTCCTCTAAGGTCATGGCCTATAATAGAGAAAAGTTTGTCCTTGGTTTTGTTGATTTCCTTAAGTTGTGCCTCCCGTTCACTTAAGTTTCGAGTACTTTCTTTAAGCTCTTTGTAAAGTCTTTTCTGTTTTTTCTGATTGAAATAAAGGGGTATCGCAGCCAAGATAAGTACAAAGATGACCACTAAGGTTGTGATGGTATAGTTTTGTTGTTTTGAGAGTTCTTTGTTGTTCTTTGCAATAAGGTCTTTCTTTTGTTGGCTGTAGTCCATCTTGGCCTTCAATAGGGAAAGACTTCTTTTGCTGTTATCCCGGGAAAGTGTATCTGAAATGGATTGGAACAATTCATGATACGCCAACGCAACACCTTTATTTCCTTGTTTTTTGTAGATTTTATAGAGGATATTGCTACTGTGTTTTTTCCCTTCTAACGATTTGAATCTTTTAGAAATATCAAAACTCTTTTTAGCGTAAATCAAGGAAAGGCTATCCTTCTCCATACCAAGATAGGCATTGGCCATCCCACCGAATAATTCAATTTTTGAACGATCATCATCTAAATCGTTGTAAAGAGTTTTACTTTGATTGAACCAATATAAACTCCGTTTATAGCTTCTCTGATCTAAGTATATATGCCCTTTGATGATATAAGCATAAGCCAACCAATCGTATATTTTATGCTTTTCAAAAATGGAAATGCTCTTATTTATTCGAAAAATGGCGCGGTCAAACTGTTCCATTTTAGCAAGTAAATGAGACAGGCCTACCAAGGTTTCTGCTTGGGTTACTTCATCTCCTATCTTGTTATTGTATTTTTTAGCTTCCATGAAAAACTTAAAGGCTTGATCGTATTCTTTTTGGGAGAAGTATAAGTCTGCAATAATCTCATTTAATATGGAAAGCGGCATTAGATACTTACCCTCGTTTTTAGATCCTAAATCTATACCTTCCATGCAAATTTTAAGAGCCTCTTCATAATTACCTAAAAATGCATATTCTTCTGCCATATGGTTAAACAGACGAAGTTTGATATCAGCATTTCCAATTTTATCCACTAGTTTATGGGCCTTTAAGTAGTAGGATATGCTTTTTTCGCTTTGCCCCCTATGTGAAAAGTATTCGCCGTATCCAATAAAAGCCAAAACCTCGCCCTCAGGATAACCTATCGCTTTACTTATTTGCTCAATTTCCTTTGAGATACTAAAAAGACTATCACTTTGTATAAAAAGGTATCGCGATGCTAAGTTGTACCGTAGTTTTACGTAGTTAGAATCCTTATAGCTTTGGGGGTACTCCCTTTGAAGTAGTTCAATTTTCTTTGAAATGTCGTTCAAAAACGACTGTTGCGCTTTTAATGTATAGCAGAGCTGAAGCAAAAGCAATGTCATGACGAGGCACGATTTACGTGTTACGCCGTTGAAGAAAGCGGGTATACGGTTGTTTGGTATCATGAATTAGGTAAGGCAAAACTAATATGCATGAAAAGGCATGGCTAATAATTGTTGTGAAAATGGATATTTTGTGTGTTTGGTCGGATAATTTTAGTATTTCAACGGAATAAATGAGTTTTTAGGCGTTAAAAAATGTTCACGTATAGCTTTAGAGCCCGCAGTTTTTTAATAAAAATCAAAAAGAAAATTAGATTGTATTTTTAGTTTGAATTTTATACTAAAAAAATTACCTTTGCCACCGCTTAAATGGTGGTTGTAGCTCAGTTGGTTAGAGTGCTTGATTGTGGTTCAAGAGGTCGCCGGTTCGAACCCGGTCTTCCACCCAAGTAGTATTAAAAAGTCCCAATCTAAGATTGGGACTTTTTTAATTTAAGTATAGTTCCTAATTATCGGCAACTACTGACGACCTGGCACCAGTAATGGTTTTAAGCCATTATTTTGACGCTTTGTCCACTACTATCTTTGTGTCCTTGTTGGCCACTTCCCAAGCAGTATGGAACACCAATTGAGCCCTGTTTTTAAGCAAATCATAGTTTATTTTATCGGGCGTATCCCCTGGTTTGTGATAATCTTCATGGGTTCCGTTAAAGTAAAAAATAATTGGTATGTTGTTTTTGGCAAAGTTGTAGTGATCACTTCTATAGTAGAATCTATTGGGATCGTTTTCGTCGTTATAGGTATAATCCAATTCAATATTCATATACTTTTTGTTCACATCTTCAGATAGTTCATGTAGTTCCGTACTTAATTTATCAGATCCAATAAGGTAGATGTAGTTTCTGTCTCCGTTTCTTTTGGGATCTACACGGCCTATCATATCAATGTTAAGATTGGCCACAGTATTTGCCAGTGGATAAATAGGATCATGGTCTGTATAGTATTTGGATCCTAACAGTCCCTTTTCCTCACCGGTTACGTGTAGAAAAACTATGGAGCGCTCAGGGCCGTTACCTTCTTTTTGAGCCTTTTTGAAGGCTTCTGCAATTTCCAAAAGAGCCACTGTTCCAGAACCGTCATCATCAGCACCATTATTGATCTCACCTGCGGCGGTAACACCAATATGGTCCAAATGGCTGGAAATAACGACATACTCATCGGGTTTGGTGCGTCCTTTTATAACAGCCGCCACATTTTCCGAAGATATCTTATTGTCTTCACTTTTAATGGATAGACTAACTGGAGTTTGCAGTACCTTGGGCTGGTCATCGTTGGTAATACCGGGAAATACTGCTTGCGCGGCAATCTTGTTCAATAAAATGACAAAATTATCGGACACCTCTGCAGCTAATTGCATTCTTCCGGTATTGTTGGTTTTGGAATAGTCAAAATATTGCTTGAACCGTGGAAAATTGCCATCATCAAAATAAAGAATGCCTGCAGCTCCTTTCTTTACGGCTAGTTCTGTACGTTTTCCTATAGCCTCGGACATATTGCTCCAAATGGACTTTTCTTGGGTCCCACTGATAACATAGGTCCCGTCCGCATTTTTAGGTTCTCCAGCTTTGATCAATAGGACCTTTCCTTCTGTGTCAATCCCTTCATAGTCGGAATAGTCGCCATCCTCTATACCAAAACCTACGTATACCAAATTATCATAGCTCCCCACTGCCTCTGAAAATCCTAGGACATCTTCTCCTAAAGGGAATGTTTTTCCATTAACGGTAATGGCACCTTGGGGTACTTTGTTGTATTCCAAGGGTACTTCTTGAAAGTAATTTCCATCTGCCTTTGCTGCCTTTATACCCATAGCTTCATAGTGCTCCTTTAGATAGGCTACGGCCTTTTTTTGGCCAGGTTGACCGGTTTCCCTGCCTTCAAAATCATCGGAAGCATAGGTATACAAATGTTCTTTTAGTTCTTCTTCTGTGATGGTAGTTGCATAAACCTTTGAGTCAGCCTTTTTCTTTAAAGTATCAACCGGCTGTTCAACTACTGTTTTTTGGGCAGAATTGCAGGCCATACTAAGCCCCAATACAATCAACATGATTTTTTTCATTCCTAGATATCGTTTAAACTTGGGTAAAAATAGGCAAAAGCTGATGATTTTAATTGACATTCCCCATATCCATTTCCATTGGCTTTCTTTATATTACATGCGCTAGGTAAAAGTTTATGGAATTTGAATGTATAGATGGGCATACGTGTGGCAATCCAGTGCGACTGGTGGTAAGCGGCACACCGGCACTTAATGGTGTCACGATGTTTGAAAAACGCCAACATTTCTTAAAAGAATTTGATTGGATCCGAACCGGGTTGATGTTTGAGCCCCGGGGTCATGACATGATGAGCGGTAGTATGCTATATCCTCCTTCAGACCCTGATAATGATATTGGTATATTGTTTTTGGAGACCAGCGGCTGCCTGCCCATGTGCGGTCACGGTACTATTGGAACGGTGACCATTGCCCTGCAAGAAGGACTGTTAACACCTAAGGTTAAAGGCGAATTGCGCTTGGAAACCCCGGCGGGATTGGTTTTGGCAACTTACGGCGAAAAGAATGGAAAGGTAACTTGGGTGCAACTAACGAACGTAAAAAGCTATTTGGCAGCCTCTGGATTGGAAGTGGAGAGTGAACTTTTGGGCAGCTTGTTTTTTGATGTGGCCTATGGTGGAAATTTTTATGCGATTTTTGATACCCAAAAGAATTTTAAGGGAATGCAGGGGTTTACGGCTTCGCAATTGATGCAGCTTTCCCAAGAACTGCGGCCCAAGATCAATGCTAAATATCCAGACGGATTTTTACATCCGGAAAACCCATCGATACAAGGAATCTCGCACTTACTATGGACAGGGGATACTTTAGAATCTACTTCTTCTGGTCGTAATGCGGTATTCTATGGGGACAAGGCTATAGACCGTTCTCCTTGTGGTACAGGGACTTCCGCACGTTTGGCGCAGTTGTATGCCAAAGGCTTGCTTAAAATAGGGGAGGACTATGTTCATGAAAGTGTGATCGGGTCCAAGTTTACCGGACGTGTTCTTGGGGAATCCTCGGTGGGGAACTTCAAAGCAATTGTGCCAAGTATTCATGGTTGGGCAAAGGTCTATGGTAGAAATACCATTAGTATTGATCCAGAGGACGACCCCTTTGCTTACGGTTTTCAGGTAATTTGAAACGAAAATCAATAAAAAAACGGCAAAATTCGATATCTGGCATCGGTTTTGTTTTCCAGTTGTAGGAATACACCTTAATTTTACGGCATGATAAAATACCATAATCATATTTTTAGTTTTATTCTTCTCGTTTCCTGTGTGTTACATGGCCAAGATATTAAGCTGTTCAAAGCTCAGGACTATGATTTGAAGGGCAAGGTAAAATCGTGCACCGTAGTTACGGACTATGGAAAGGAAATATTCGATTTTGACGAAAATGGATTTTTGGTCCAATCCACCACAGAATATAATGATAGGGACAAGGATATCGTGCGATACAAATATGAAGGTGGGGAACTTTTGGAGAAGCGTATGGAAAGTTATAAGGACAATACCTTGGATGCTTCCTCATCCTTGGTCAATTTTTATGAAATCGATACTACGGGACTAAAATATATTAAGGAGACCATAGTTTCCTTTGACAAGGAGTTTTTTGAGCAACAAGAATATTATTATGATGAAGCGGGTTTACTGACCAAAGTAGTTTCTTCCCATGAGAATGCGGTTGATGAACGGTTGGTAGAGCGCACCCAATTTAAGGACGAACAGACAGAAACCTGTTTTGACAATGGCGTTATAGCGCAATCAATCCGCAAATCTTCAAAGAAGACAAAATCCGGAAAAAACTTAGAAGTGGTTTTGCGTAAGCAATTTGTTGATGGGGACCCGTCCAAAGCGGTGGAGGAAATTACGAATGAAAACGGCCAACTGGTATCTGAGCAACTATTCATGTTTGACACCAAGGAAAACCAGTTTGTGCCGGAAGAAAAGAAAATCTTCAGCTATGACAAAAATGGCGTATTGACAAAAATGCTCCTTAAAAAAGGGAATGCAGAAAGTGTAAAAGAGTTTATTTTTCAGTTTGATGATAGTGAACACAAAAACTGGGTAAAGAAAATCATAACTCCAGATAATACGTATACTACACGAATTATCAGCTATTACGAACTAGAGCCTTTAACCGAAGAAAACAATTAAGAAGGCGTTACTTGCTGAAGTACTTCGTTCCGTATCTCATGGCCGCCTTTAAATCGTATGATTTCGGCATTGTCTTTAAAAAGCGAGTTTATTTTCACCCCTTCATCTTCAAGCCTTTTTTGGTTCAGGTATTTATCTTGGTCTCCGTAAACAATTTGGACTTTCGTCTTTGAGTAATCCAAAAAACTTAGGTCTTTAACTGTTATTTCATTGGGAATGCCCCCGGCATACAATACCATGTTGGAACAGGCTATTTGAGATTGTGCGAGCCATCGCATGACTATGGAAACCCCTTGAGAAAACCCGAAAAGCACTAGGTTAACATCACTGGGTATGTTTTCCGCGGCTTTTACGGCGTTCAAATATCTAATAACATTTTCGGTTTCCGTTTTGGTATCTTCCTTGGTCAACCAACTGGCACCAACGTGTTTAAAATCGTCCTTTAGATAATATTTTGATGGGGCTTGAGGTGCAATTACATAATTGGTTATGGGGTCCAAAGCCTTAAAATATTTTAAAAAATACCGACTTAAATAGCCCATGCCATGACAAACAAACCAAACATTTTTGGTAGCTGGGGTAAGTTGGTTCAACGTCTCATAGGAATTGGCACTTTGGTAGTTTACTTGCTTTTTAAGATTCTCCATACCCAAAAATACGGGTAACTATTGATTTTGGAATACGTAATTTTACGGAAACAAAAGTTATGGAAGAGCACAAGGAAAAGATTCTGGCCGTATGCAATCAAATTCGCACGAACACCTTGATGGAAACATTGGAAATTGAGTTTACGGATGTTGGGGAGAATTTTTTGATCGCCAAAATGCCGGTCACTCCTAAAGTGCATCAGCCAGACGGGGTGCTCCATGGTGGTGCAACGGTGGCTTTGGCAGAAAGTGTGGGTAGTGCAGCGTCTTATATTTTTCTTGATGGCAAGGCGTTTTACGTTAGGGGCATAGAGATAGCCGCCAATCACGTAAAAAGTATACAAGAAGGTTTTGTATACGCAAAAGCCTCCATGCTGCATAAAGGTAGGACCACCCAACTCTGGGAAATAAGGGTTACAAATGAGCAAGGGGAATTGATCTCTAACTGTAAATTGACCACAATTGCACTTCCAAGAAAGAATTGAGCTTCCTAAATTATTGGACAAAGCGGGTACGCATCGGCAATCAGGTATGCCCTTTGTGCTATACCGCAATCCTAATAGTACGGTAGTCCGTGGAATTTTTCAAGAAAGCCCTGAACTTCATGAGGCCACAAATTTTTTGGAAGCGGGTTTTATTTTTGCCCCTTTTCTTTCAAAAGACAAAACAATTTTAATACTAGCGGATAGGACCTATCATGCGGTTTGTCAAAGTTCCGGAAATCAAGACCCATCAAAAAACCAACCTCCACAAGGAGAAGGGGCCGGTCATATAACTTTAGTAAATAAGGCGATTTCCCATATTAAAATAGGAACCTTTGAGAAGGTGGTCTTATCGCAATCCTTCCAGCAACCAATTAAAGACAAACCTTCCGATGTTTTCTTACGGGCCTTGGAAAAGTATCCATCCGCCTTTTGTTATTTGTGGCATCATCCAAAAGTTGGGACTTGGTTGGGGGCGTCCCCAGAGCAATTGGCAAAAACCAAAGCTGGAGGGTTCCATACCACTGCTCTGGCCGGCACATTGCCCTATCAAACAGGTGTTGCGCCTTTATGGACATTTAAAGAATATGAAGAACAGGAAATGGTCACTTCGTATTTAAAGGAAAAATTAGGGGACTATTTGGAAGCCATTACAACGGAAGACCGGCAATCCGTAAAAGCTGGGAAGCTGTGGCATTTAAAAACCAATATATCAGGCAAACTTAGGAGTGATTGTGACCTTAAAGCACTTATAGATGCTATCCATCCAACCTCCGCTGTTTGCGGATTGCCCAAAAAAAAGGCATTGGATTTTATATTGGAAAACGAAACTTACCATAGAACATACTATACCGGATTTTTAGGTTCCCTTTATTTGGAAGCTAAAGAAGACGTTTCGTTTTTTGTAAATTTAAGATGTATGCAGCTGGAAGAAGGTATGGCTACAATTTATGTTGGGGGCGGAATTACCAAAGATTCTGTTGCTGAAAAAGAGTGGGGAGAACTCCTGGGCAAAACCGGCACCATGTTGGCACTTTTATAAGCCCTAAATTCCGTTGCTTTTGCGGATGTCAGTTCGTATTTTTGTAAGGCATGAAGCAATCCAATATACCCAGCGCGCAAACCATAGTTAAGGTGTGCGAAGTAATGGGCATCCAAGACATTATCATATCCCCAGGTTCCCGCAATGCTCCTTTGACCCTAAGCTTTACGGAAAATCCCTTTTTCAATTGTCTGAGTATTATTGATGAGCGAAGTGCTGCTTTTTTTGCGCTTGGCATGGCCTTGCAACACCAAAAACCGGTCGCTGTGGTATGTACTTCCGGGAGTGCGCTTTTAAATTACTACCCTGCCATTGCAGAGGCGTTTTATAGCGCCATTCCCTTATTGGTGATTTCCGCGGATAGACCACCTTATAAGATAGATGTTGGTGACGGTCAGACCATTCGTCAAGATGATGTATTCCATAGGCATATCGGTTATTCCGTTAATCTAAAATTGGATGTCGGCCACGCCCAAGATCGGATTGCCTCCTATGCCCCCAAGTTATTGGAAGAAAGCCAAGAATCCGTTCAGCGGTATAACGATCAAGAATTAACCAAGGGCATCGGCATATTGTTCGGTAAAAAACTTCCGGTACACGTCAATGTCCCTTTTGAAGAACCCTTATACGATACTACGGAGGAACTATGGGATACTGCATTTCAAGCATTTCCCGTTCCACAACCCAAAGAATTAGAAACCGATGAAATCCAACAGTTTTCAAAGGCTTGGAACGCAGCTGAAAAAAAACTTGTTTTGGTAGGGGTAAACCATCCTAATGCGATAGCGGAAGAGCATTTAAAAATGCTAGGCAATGACCCTTCGGTTATCGTACTAACGGAAACAACTTCAAACTTGCATTACCCTAGTTTTTTCACCAGTATAGATAGTATTGTTTTTCCCATTGAAAAATCAGGGCAAAGTGACAGCCTCTTTAAAGAACTTCAACCTGATATTTTGCTCACCTTTGGAGGGCTTGTGGTATCAAAAAAAGTAAAGGCTTTTTTGCGCAGGTATACACCCAAACAACATTGGCATGTAGATGCCATACGGGCATTTGACACCTATTTTTCATTGTCACATCACATTAAAACTACACCTACTGTTTTCTTTGGTAAGCTTTTACAGGCATACTATGGGGCGGTAAATAGTTCTTATTTTAAGACCTGGGACGTGGTCAGAAAAGACTATGAAAAGAAAAGGGATGCCTACATCCATCAAATTCCATTTTCAGATTTTTTGGCGTTCCATCATATTTTTAAACGGATTCCAAAAAACGCGCAAGTGCATTTGGCCAATAGTTCTACCGTGCGGTATGCACAATTGTTCCCTTTGGATGCCTCTTTACAGATTTTTTGCAATAGGGGTACCAGTGGTATCGATGGGTCGACTTCCACCGCCATTGGAGCTTCGTTTTATTATGAAGGACAGACGGTTTTGATTACGGGTGATTTGAGTTTTTATTACGATAGTAATGCGCTTTGGAACCAACATTTACGAAAAAATTTCAGGATTATCCTTATAAATAATTCGGGCGGGGGCATTTTTCGCATTCTTCCCGGAAACGACGATTCGAAGAATTTTGAAACCTATTTTGAAACCAAACAAGAACAGCGGGCGAGCCATATCTGCCAACAATTTGGTGTCGCTTATGACATGGCTGAAACGGAAAAAGAACTGGTTGAACGGTTGGATTCCTTTTTTGAAACGTCCGATGCCCCAAAACTTTTAGAAGTTGTCACACCCAGAAAAGTGAACAATAAGATTTTGCTTACTTATTTTGATTTCATATCTTAGACCATCTAATTATTAATTAAGAACACTAGCAATTATGAGTAAAAGAGACGAATTGATTGAAAAGTACGCCGAGGATATTAAATCTAAGTTTGGTGAGACCCCAAATATGGACCTACTTACCAAAGTTGCCATTGGTCTAGGACCTGCTATATACAATTTGGACGCTTCCAAGGTATCTGGAACGGATGATAAGGAATTGGAAACGGTAAAAAAGAACTTCTTAATGAAGAAATTGGGTATGGCGGACAGCCCAAAATTAATGGAGGCCATAAATGCAGTTATTGACACATACGGGCGTTCAGAAAGAAACAAACATAGAGCTGTTATTTACTATCAGTTGGCAATACATTTTGGCAAAGAATCAGTTTACAACTAAATAGACCTTGCCAAATATAAAAACCGCCTTTAGCATCTAAAGGCGGTTTTTTGTTGGTACCACCAAAGGGTATACTACCCTGGGCCTGTCCGTCCGTTAAGCAGATTTGGCTCTAAATTAAAATCTGGTTTCGTATAAATGCCTCCCTGGTTTGCCCCAAGAAAGTTTACTTGGACTATCTTTGCACTATGATAGAATTAGGCAATTACAGCACACTAAACGTGGCAAGAAGCACAAGCGTAGGTATTTTTCTGGATGATGGCGAGGGTACGGAAATACTACTACCCAACAAGTATGTTCCAGAAGGAATCACCACAGATGATAAGCTTAAGGTATTTTGTTATTTAGACCACGAGGAACGTCCAATTGCCACAACCTTAACCCCACACATTTTAAGGAATGGCTTCGCTAATTTAAAAGTGGTCGAGGTCAATGATATTGGCGCTTTTTTGGATTGGGGCCTTGAAAAACATTTGTTGGTCCCCTACCGGGAACAAGCGGTAAAAATGGAAGCAGGAAAACAGTATATGGTACATTGCTATTTGGACGAAAAGTCGTTTAGGCTTGTTGGAAGCAGTAGACTGGACAAATTTCTAAAAAATGAGGGGCACAATTTAAAATATAACGATCAAGTCGAAATTCAAGTTGCCCGTAAAACGCCCTTAGGATGGGAAGTCGTAGTTTCCAACCGCTACAAGGGATTGTTGTTTTTTGACGATGTCTTCAAGCCCTTGGACATAGGCATGAAACTCACCGCATACGTTAAAAATGTACGTGACGATCATAAACTGGACCTGGCCTTGCAACCCCAAGGGGCTAAAATGTTGGATACTACCGCCAATATGATTTACGAGCAACTTTTGGAAAATGATGGGTTTCTACCTTTTCATGATAAATCTGCCCCAGAAGCCATTATGGAGCGGTTTCAGTTAAGTAAAAAAGCCTTTAAAAAGGGAGTTGGAGTATTATATAGAGAAAGAAAAATAGTACTAAAAGAAGACGGCATCTACAAAGTTGAGGGATAAAGAATACGCACTTTAACCATAGAAATCGATTTTTCATCTTGCTTTGTTTTTTTCTTGCGCCAAATAGTATACATTTGTTTTAATACTTAAGCTTAACTATTTGAAGTTTATTAGTTTAAGTGTGCTTGTAGACTAATACATACTCCTCCAGAATATGCCGTTTATTGAAGAAAATGATTTATTGGACCTCCACAAGGATATAGAAAAATCCCAAATAATCAACGAGCGTCTGCTTGATCAAATAAAATACAAGAACAAAGACTTACGAAAAATTAAAATCCAAAGAAACATTCTTGGCGGGGTGACCACGTTTATTTTTCTTGGGATTTTTGGTATTTGGTCCTATTTCTCCGGATTGCGCACATCCAACAATTTTAGGGGACAGGAAATGCTTACCGAAGTTGTGGACAGCTTGGATACTTTTAGAGCCCGTATAGACAATCTTAAGGCCCAAAACGAGGAGCTTAGTTTGGTGAAGGAGTTTTATTTGGCCAAGGAGTTTTTAGAAAAAGAAAAGATATACTCCGTACAAGTAAAATCTTTTGTGGATAGCAATGCTGCATTGGCTCCAGAGGCACTTACCAACACCTTATTCGTAAAAACCAATCCGTTCTATGCCTATTCTTTGGGCATTTTTGAAACCATAGAAGAAGCGCGTTCCTTTAGAAAAGAACTGATCGACATGGGCATTAAAGATGCCTTTGTAGCATCATACAAAGATGGTCAGCGGGTAAAAATCGAAGACCCATATTAATTGGATAAAGTTAAGGCTTGGCTCGGCGCGGCTAGACTGCGAACACTACCACTATCGGTTTCCGGAATCATTTTAGGTACGGCACTGGCCAATTTAGCGGGGTACTCGGATTCCCTTATTTTTTCTCTTGCCATTTTAACCACTATTTGTTTTCAAATTACGTCCAACTTTGCCAATGACTATGGCGATGGGGTAAAAGGCACGGACAGTAATGACCGTATAGGGCCCCAAAGGGCCATTCAAAGCGGTGCCCTGTCCACAAAGGAGTTGTTTGCCGGTATTGTGGTCATAAGTGTCATCAGCTTTATCCTAACGGTTTACTTGGTTTATATAGCCTTTGGACTTGACAGTATTGCCTATTTTCTTTTGTTTATCGGTTTGGGCGCGTTCAGTATCTGGGCGGCATTAAAATATACCATGGGAAGCTCTCCCTATGGGTATCAAGGGTTGGGCGACCTTTTCGTTTTTATGTTCTTTGGGTTGGTGGCTGTATTGGGAACCAAGTTTTTATATGTTAAAACAATTGACCCCATCGATATACTACCGGCAATTACCATTGGCCTTCTCTGCGTTGGTGTGCTTAACCTTAACAATCTAAGGGATTCCGTATCCGACAAGAAACATGGGAAACATACGTTGGTGGTGAAGATGGGTTTTGAAAACGGTAAAAAATACCACTATGCCTTATTAATACTATCTTTTCTGTTGATGTCCCTTTTTATTTGGATGCAGGGCAAACCTTTCTTGATGGTTACGCTGCTGCTGTTTATTCCGATTTTTGTCCATCTCTTCAAAGTTGTGAAAACAACCCAACCCAAGGATTTAGATCCAGAATTAAAGAAATTGGCCCTAAGTACCTTCGCCCTTGCCCTTGTCTTTTATTTCGCAGTAAATAATTTTTTGTAATTTAGATTACTAATTGTATCTAAAAACCAAGCCATTTTGGAACACCCCATAAAAATACTTATTGTAGAAGATAACGTCATTATTGCAGATGATATGCAGTCGATGTTGGAAGAGATTGGTTACGAAGTAGTTGATAATGTAATCGTTTATGAGCAGGCAGTAGAGGTATTGAAAAACAACCATGTCGATTTGGTTTTAATCGATATTATCCTTGCATCGGATAAGACAGGGATCGATTTAGGGAAACATATTAGAGATCAATATAACATACCCTTCATCTTTGTTACCTCGAATTCCGATAAGGCCACGGTAGAAAATGCCAAGACTGTAAAACCGGATGGTTATTTGGTCAAACCCTTTGAACAACAAGACCTGTATACGTCTATTGAAATTGCGCTTTCTAATTTTAATTATGCCAAAAAAACTACATCTAAAGATTTGGATAACGGTGTAGATGAGGGGTTTACGTCCAACTCCGTTCTTAAAGATTCTATTTTCGTAAAAAAGCAACACCTGTATTATAGAATACAATTTGGGGATATCCAATTTATAAAAGCGGATAATGTATACTTGGAAGTAAATACGGTCGATAAGAAATTTTTGGTGCGATCACCCTTAAAAGACTATCTGGAAAAGTTGCCCAAAAATAAGTTTTACAGGGCCCATAAATCCTATATTGTCAATGTAGATCATATTGATGCTATAAACTCAAAAGATATTATGATCAACAATACTTTGATACCAATATCAAAAGATTTTAAGGAGTTTATTATATCCTCAATGAACTCTTAAAAACACGTTTAGTTTTGATGAAAGCGTCCACTGTTGTGTGACGCTTTTTTTATGGGTTTACCTCAAAAAAGGTATTGTAAAATTTGCAAAAAGAATGGCATATGCCTCAATTTTCCAAGCGATTTTTAACCACACTTTTGGGTAGAAAAAGTGCATTATTGGCGATAATCCAAGGAAAAGTGCTTCTATAAAGTGCAGAAAACATCGGTAAAATGCATGTTGATGTCGCTCGTGAAGTGTTTCACCACAAAAAACGGCACTTTCACAACATAATTGAGCATGAAAAAAGGTTTCCGTCTATTTTTGAAAGCGTGTTGAAGAACCCCAAATTTTATACGTTAAAATAGTGATTTAAAAGGACTGTTTCATCCCCACGTGGACAGTCCTTTTTATTGTTTTAATGCTTAGTCTATAGACTGTCTTGCAGCCTTTTAACGGAATTTAAGGGTTTTTACAACCTGTCCTTAGAGGTTGACAACAAAAATTGATAAAGCGTTACCGATCAGATTAATTTTGATGGTAACAAGCTTGAATCCAATTTTCTTTTATAAAGAGCGTTGGATGTAATAGTGAACCGAACAATGTTGAAAAAATTTGGAATACACATCATTTTTGTCCTTTTTGGACTTTTAGGCAATTTTGCCTATGCCCAGTCCATAGATTCCCTCCAGGTAGACGTTTTACAGGAGTTTCAGGATACGGAGACCCCGGAACAAAAACTGAAACTGTTCTTTAACATCCCCAACAGGTATGAAGAAGATTCTGCCTATGAATGGTTGGAGGTCGTCAACGTCTATTTAGGAACGGCAGAAAAGACCAAGGATTCGTTGGCCGTCTATACCTACAAATTGATGCAAGCGCAGCTGAACCATGATATTGGGGACTATAACAAAAGTATTGCCATAGCCAAAGACGTATATGCCAAAAGCGACAGTTTGGATACGGATACCAAAGCGCTCATCCTTAATTTATTGGATAATAACTATGGCAGACTACAAATGTATGACAAGCAAATTGCCATACGTGAGGCCAAGCAAGGTTTGGGCTTAACGGAGCGTGTTGCTTTTTACGATATTTATGCGAACATGGGCCTTTACAGAGAGGCAATGAATCAATATATTCTTGCTGTAAAACCCACTATTCCGGATAACGACCATCTAGGTTTGGCGCGGCACCACAATAATGTAGGCAACTACCTTAGGATGGATAAATCTGCTGCAACGGCCATTACGGAATACAATAAGGCAAATGGCTATTTGGAGGTTTTTATCAATGACATCACCAAACAAAAAACAGAGAATGAGGTTTTTGAAAGTGAATTTTTAAAAGCTGAAATTGATGGTAATATTGGGAAGTGCCACGTTATTTTAAAGGAATACATTGAAGCCATTCCGCATCTAAAAGAAAGCATAAAAGTACTATCGGAGTACAATACGCCAGCATGTAGGGACCAAATCATTGATAATAGGTTGAACTTGGCGGAAGCGCACTTGCAACTGGACAATAATATCACCGCAAAACGCTTGTTGGAAGGTGATTATGAGGATAGAACCGTAAATCAAGAACTAAAAAGGAACAAGTTACTTGCCTATTATTATGATAAAGTGGAGAACTTTAAAAGTGCCGCTATTTTTTACAAACGTAATGAGCGTATTACAGATTCCCTAAAAAACAATGAAGTTTCTGTGCTTAAACAGCAATTGGTTGCCATAGTGGGAACTTCCGATCTGGAAAACTC
>CALEYA010000170.1 GCA_937926215.1 uncultured Croceitalea sp.
TCAACATTGCAATCGTGGTGATGCTTATCGCCCGCCAGGTAGGCGTACTGAGGAAAATAATAACCAAGGCCGCCAATATGATTAATATCGGAATGACCTTAAAAACAATTGTTTTGTACTCTTGAAGGGTGGCTTCGGAACGTGTAATTTCCGCTTCGACGAATGCATTCGCATCGGCATTATAGTCTTTTTCGAATTGGCTAACCCTTTGAATATTGGTATACAGTAAACCGCTGCCGATGATAAACAGTAGCACTCCGGCGACCAAGGTAGGAATTATGTATGCACTGGCCATATCCGTTTTCCCTAACTTCCAAAAGCCAAAACTTGCCGCCATAAATACGAGCCCGAATAGAATGAAAAAGGGGGTTGAAAAAAGTTCGGCCTTTACCCAATCCGTCGCTGTTTTTAGTATGTCCATAGTTTAATTTGTGTTTTTGGTTATTCACCCTTTGGATGTATACCTTTTATTTTGCCATCCCCAGTTACGTCAATCGCATTAGGGATATGGATAAGCTGGTTACTCCCGCAACTAAAATAAAGAATATTCCCTCAAAATTAAGTTTCTTAGAAAAGCTAAAGCGAAATCAGGGAGTCCTACAAGCTTAGCACAAAAAATAGGAAGAATACATAATCTCAAATTCCAAAACCCAAAACTAGAAACAGCTACTCGTCTCCAAGGGCGGGGTTGCTGAGCATGCGGTCCAAAGCTTCCAGCAGTAAGGCCAAAACAATGACTAATCCACAACCAAAAGCGTTTAACCACAGATAGGACATCCAGTCTTGGCTCCACCCCAAAATAACAATTGCTTGGGTAACCAAGGCCGCTATAAAAACCGCATTTCCTTTGACGTATTTGATAAAGAAGGCCAGTAAAAAGATACCCAAAACGTTGCCGTAAAAAATGGAACCAATGATATTGACCAGTTGGATTAGGTTATCAAAGAGGTTGGCCACGCAGGCAATAAGGATGGCAATAATACCCCAAACCAACGTAAATAGTTTGCTGGCGTTTACATAATGTTTTTCATCATGGGTTCCCTTGGTGTTTCGTTTGTAGAGATCCAAGGCGGTGATGGTCCCCAAGGCATTAAGCTCGGAAGCCGTGGACGACATAGCAGCTGATAAAATGACCGCTAAAAGTAGCCCAATAAGGCCCATGGGAAGGTTGTTCAATATAAAATGGATAAAGACATAGTCCTTGTCATTGGTTTCCACTACGGTATCCGCTTGCTCAATAATTAGTTTGGCGGCATCGCGATTTTCACGCTCCTTTTTGTTGACGGCCACCATATTCAGCTTGGCCTGTTCTATGGTGTTGTAATCTTTTAATTCCAGCGCTGCGGAATAATCGTTTTGGGCCATGCGTTTATCCTGTTCCAGTTTTTGGTGCTCTTGTTCCAAAACGGAATAATCCTCAGCAAAGTCGGATGCTTTTACCGCTTCCGTAGCCGCCGGGTTAAAATTAAGTGGGGAGGGGTTGTATTGGTAAAACACGAATACCATCACCCCAACGAGCAGGATAAAGAATTGCATAGGTATTTTAAGGATGCCGTTAAACACCAATCCCATTTGGCTTTCCCGCACGGATTTCCCGGAAAGATAGCGCTGCACCTGACTTTGGTCCGTTCCAAAATAGGCCAAGGCTAAAAAGAATCCGCCCGTGATGCCGCTCCAAAAGGTGTATCGGTTTTTAGGGTCCCAATCAAAATTGAGGATATTGAGCTTTTCATTGGCCCCAGCAATTTTAAGGGCCTCCCCAAAGCCAACGTTTGCGGGTAGGCTTCCCATAATAAAAAAGAAGGCGAAAAACATCCCGATCATAATGACGAACATCTGTTGCTTTTGGGTAACGCTCACCGCTTTGGTACCCCCGGTAACCGTATAAATGATCACCAAGACACCGATGAGGACATTTAGGGTACGTAAATCCCAGCCCAAAACCGCGGAAAGGATAATGGAAGGCGCAAAAATGGTAATCCCCGCCGCCAAGCCACGCTGTATTAAAAACAGGATAGCCGTCAAGGTACGGGTCTTTAGGTCGAACCTATTTTCCAAAAGCTCATAGGCCGTATACACCTTTAATTTATGATAAATGGGGATAAACACCGTGCATATAACGATCATGGCCAACGGAAGGCCAAAATAGAACTGTACAAAGCCCATACCATCATGGAAAGCCTGCCCCGGAGTGGATAGAAAGGTAATGGCACTCGCCTGGGTCGCCATTACGGACAGACCAATGGTCCACCATTTGGCATTACTGCCGCCTTTGACATAGTCATTAACGTCATTGCTAGCCTTGGTTTTCCAAACCCCAAATCCAACAATGGAGCATAGGGTTCCGACTAAGATAATCCAGTCCAGTACTTCCATGGGGTTAGATATTTGCCTTCATTAGGTACAAAAAGAAAAGGATGTAACCGGTATTTAAAATAAGTACTAGGGTGTACTCCCGTTTCCAGTGGTATTTGGTTGTTGTTTTGTCTTTTGGTTCCATCTCTACGGTTGCGTGTTCCCTTGCTCTAAAGATAGCATATTTGCAAAGAGTTTGTACGCTCCGGATACCCCGGCAGGAAGCTCCCTAAAGAAACTTAGCCCAGTATAGATGTAGTTGCCTTTTCCGTATTTGGCGACCAACAAACTTCCATTTTTAGGGGATTCCCCTTTGTCGTTCATGCTCAATATAGCGGTAAAATCGTCACTCCATTCGTTAGGGAAATACAAGCCGCGTTCTTGTACCCATCCGTCAAAATCCGTTTTGGCTATGGGGTTGGGGGAATTCAAAACCGGATGGTCCTTCGCCAAAAAGCGTACTTCGGCATTTTCATCCGTTACGCGATCTCTGGAAACTGTTAGTGGGAAGGGGGCAATGTTTTTAAATTGTTCCCGCCATCTGCCCGCAGTATTGTATTGGATGATAAGGTTGCCGCCATCCTTTACATAATCCAAAAGGAGTTGCTGCTTAAATTTTAATTCGTCCACCACATTATATGCGCGTATGCCCAGTACGATGCCATCAAAGTTATCGAGCGTTCCAGCTTCTATTTCGGCAACATTCAAGATTTGGACGTTATAGCCAATTTGTTCCAAACTTTCCGGGACCTTGTCCCCGGCACCAACGATATACCCAATATTCTCGCCCTTTTTCTTAATATTCAAGCGCACCACTTTGGCTTTGGCAGGCAGTAAAATGGATTGTTTTGGCACATGGTCGTAATTGATTTCGACCAATTCCTTGCCATAGGCTTTCCCATTGAGCATAAGCACAGGCGAAATAGTACCTTCACTCTCATTGGCGGGAGGGGTGACCTCAAAATACACGGTTTGCACCTCGTCTTTTTGTGCCAATGAAAAATTAATGGTGGCCGGACGCACTTCCCAACCTTCCGGATGGTTTAAGCGTGCCATACCGGAGATACTATCTTTTCCAGCGCGAATGGCCAAGGCCACCTTTTTGGAATCGCCGTTGGCAAAGAGCATCACGTCATCCGTTAGGCTTGCCGTTACTTTGGGCAATACCACAAAGGGTTCCACAAGCTCCCCTTTATCAGGCTTGGAGTAGCGGCGTACCAAAGGCTTGGAAAAGGGGATGGTAACCCCATCAAAATCCAATTGAAAATCCACCATAAAGGCCACTGGGGATTCCGGTTTTCCAATCAAGTTTTTATCCATAACCCTATACATGCCCAAACTACCTTCCTGTCGTAACCAATAAGGTACGGTATACGCATTGGATTCTGGGACCGTAAAGGTCAGTTCCAAATTTTCCTTTTCGTTTTTTATCAGGGGTTTATTGGGATTCAATTTGACCGTCAAACCCTGAACGCTTACGGAGTTAAGCACAATGTTGTTTTTGCTGCGATTAAGGGCTTCTAGGGTCACTTTTACCGCTTCCCCGGGCGTGGTGCTGGCCGTTCTTGCATTGGCTTCCAGATATATACCGGAACATGCCAGGATCAGTGCTTTTAACTCCTTGGTTTTTAATTCCCGCCAATGGTCATCAGCTACCTTTTCCAATAGGCCGTAAGCGGCTATAAGTTGTGGCAAGTGCGTGGAAGGGTCTTGGAAATTGAAATTTTCTTCAATGGCATACAGGATATCGCCAACCGCTTTTCCGCCTTCCACCCTAGACCATGAGGTGTCGATTCCCGCAAAAATATCGGTGCCGTCCGTAGCGGGACCTTTTAAAAGTTCGATGTACTCATCCTGCGTGCCCCGGCTGGAGATCCTACCAAAACCTTGGCATAGGTGTTGACTACTGGCCAAGGAGGCAATTTCATTATTGGAAACGCCCAGGGTAGGGTAGTATACCCCCACATCCAACTTGGTCATATTCGATTTGTCCGCTTTGGCAAAATTCTCCCGGCTACCATAAAACCACCAATTGGTGTTAAAGAACAAGCGTTGGGGTTGCCATGGGGAAACCCGATCCAACTGCTCCGGAAACGCTTTGGCATCGCCCACCAAATCAAAGGCTTCCTCACTTAAAATTGCGGAAGACGTGTGGTGTCCGTGGGTGCTTCCGGGTGTTCTATGATCAAATCGATTGATGATCACATCAGGTTTTAATTGTCGTATCGTCCATACCACATCATGCAAAACGTCGTTTTTGTCCCAAATGGTCAAGGTTTCATCGGGGTGCTTGGAATACCCAAAATCGTTCGCCCTACTAAAACGCTGTTCACCGCCGTCCACGCCCCTGGCGGCAAGAAGTTCTTGGGTGCGGAGAACCCCTAAAAGTTCGCGCAGTTCCGGGCCGATCAGATTTTGTCCCCCATCTCCACGGGTGAGGGAAAGGTAGGCCGTCCTCGCTTTTACCTCATTGGATAAGTACGAAATAAGACGGGTATTCTCATCATCAGGATGCGCCGCTACATAGAGTGCGGTCCCTAGAAAATTCAATTTTTGAAGTTGATGGTAAACCGTTGTAGAAGCCATCTTTTTTGGCGATTGGGCAACAACGATAGAAAATGCGAAAACGAAAAAAAGGTGCAACACCTTGATTTTTGGCATCATGAAGCTGGTTTTGTTTGATGTCAAAGATAGGGATATCGGATAGCTGCGGCCCTTGGTTTAAAAATTCTTTAACAGCTTTAAAAATGCTGTTCCAAATCTTCGCCGGTCGCCACTTGTTTTTGAAGGAGCACTACGCCCTTCTGTAGCAAGAGGTTGTTGGGGTAGGTAAGTAGCTCCCCATTGTCCTTTTTGAGGTTGATGTTAAATGCTTGGATATCCACGATCAAGGCCTCATCAGGAAAATCCTTGTCCAAAATGCGTATGCGGTCCCCAATTTTAAATGGAAAATAGAAGAAAAGTACAATGCCGGCCGTGATATTACTTAAAATGGACCAGGTGGCAAAAAGCGCCACGCCGATTACGGCAAAAATGGAGGAAAGTAGCAATCCAAGTTCTTTAAAATCGACCCCCCAAATAATCACCATGGCAATAAAAAGCAAGGAAACCAGCGCAAAGGTAAAATAGCGTCCAACAAGTACCGTGCGTACTTGGTTGATATCGCTGATCTTACCGACCCGTTTGATGGTCTTGACAATCAAAAACCGAAGCAAAAGAAAGACGACGAGACAA
>CALEYA010000171.1 GCA_937926215.1 uncultured Croceitalea sp.
GCCCAATCCGTAGCATTGCCCAATGGGGGTTCGCCCGTCTCGGTTGGGAGGTATTTTTCCACTTCGGGTAATTTAATGGGTAAATGTTCTTCCGCTATCATTTGTGGCATGCCCTCTGCATCATAATACACCGGAAAAGGCTCTCCCCAATACCGCTGTCTGCTAAAAACGGCATCCCGCAACCTATAATTGATTTTTCCTTTTCCTTGGCCCAGTTTTTCCAACTCAAAAATTGCACGTTTTACCGCTTTTTTATAGGGCAGGCCGTTTAAAAAATCGGAATTCGCGATAACCGTTTTTCCTTTATCGGCAAAGGCTTCTTCAGAAATATCGACCCCATCAAAAATATTGGGGATCTCAATACCAAAGTGTTTCGCAAACTCGTAATCCCGCTGATCACCACAAGGTACGGACATCACCGCTCCGGTTCCATACCCCGCCAACACATAGTCCCCAATCCAAATGGGCACGGGTTCCTTGGTAAACGGATGCTCTGCATAGGCCCCGGTAAAAGCACCGGATATGGTTTTTACATCGGCCATACGATCTCGTTCAGAACGTTTTGCCGTAGCTTCAACATAGGCATCAACCTCCGCTTTTTGGTCATCCGTGGTGATTTTGGCGACCAACTCATGCTCAGGGGCCAAGGTCATAAAGGAAACCCCAAAAATAGTATCGGGGCGGGTGGTGAATACGGGAATAGTGTCCTCCCCCTGGCCCCCTCCGGTGGAGGGGGAAGTTATAAGTTCTGCTTTTATGGAATCAACTACTGCATCGATGTCATTTAACACCTGTTCATTGGTAAAACGTATGACCCTAAATCCTTTTTTCTGCTCTAAATCCAATGTTCTTTGGGCGTCTTTATCTAGTTGATATTGGTGGATACTACCATCTACTTCGATGATAAGATTATAGTCCAAAGCAACAAAATCGGCGATGTACTTATAAACAGGGTGTTGTCGCCTAAATTTTGTATTCAACTTTCTATTCCTAAGTGCTTCCCAAAGCTTAGCTTCCGCGGCTGTTGGATTTTTACGCATTTCTTTTGCCCGTTCCAACAGCAATCCAATTATGGAAGAATCACCCGACAACCGTTTGAGTGCTCCCCCTCCGGTGGAGGGGGTTGGGGGGAGGATTCTGAATTCCACCTCAGCGCCCTCCGACCTTCCAATCCAGTTGGTCTGGGAATCTTTTAAGGGTTGCGGCCAATCGATAGTATCCAAACCATCCAAGAGACGCTGCGCGTAGGCCGTAATCCGCATCATCCATTGGGTCATTTTTTTACGGACCACCGGATGTCCACCCCGTTCAGAAACGCCATTTACAATTTCGTCATTGGCCAACACGGTCCCCAAAGCCGGGCACCAGTTGACTTCGGCATCCGCCAAATACGTCAACCTATATTTTAAGAGCTGTTCTTGTTTTTCTTTAGCTGAAAACGCCTTCCATGCCTCCGCGGAAAATTCTGCTATATCATCATCACAGGCCGCATTGATCGTGGTATTCCCTTCTTTTTCAAAAATAGATATCAAGCTGGCAATAGCTTCTGCCTTATCGGTTTCTTTATTATACCAGGAGTTGAACAACTGGATAAAAACCCATTGGGTCCATTTGTAATATTCCGGATTGGAAGTACGCACTTCCCTACTCCAATCAAATGAAAAGCCAAGCCTATCCAACTGCTCCCGGTACCTGTTGATATTCTGTTCCGTAGTAATTGCCGGATGCTGCCCGGTTTGAATGGCATATTGCTCCGCGGGTAATCCAAAGGAATCATAACCCATGGGATGCAAGACGTTGAACCCCTTGTGTTTTTTATAACGCGCATAGATATCCCCGGCAATATAACCCAGGGGATGCCCCACATGCAGCCCGGCCCCGGAAGGGTAGGGGAACATGGACAAGGTGTAAAACTTTGGTTTATCGGAAGTATTGTCCGCTTTAAAAGTTTGGTTCTTTGCCCAAAACTCTTGCCATTTTTGCTCGATTTTTATAAAATCGTAGTTCATGTCGTATCGTTCTAATCTAAGGCGCAAAAATACGGGTAATCACGCTAAAACCGATTTACTTTTCTATTTTTACATCTAGATTTTCCAGTATGGCACAATACATAGAACGGTACCAACGAAGGCGTTTGATCTCTTCTTACTTTTCCGTAGTGCTCAGCATTGCTTTGGTCCTATTCCTTTTGGGCATTTTGGGCTTGTTGGTGCTGAACACCAAAAAATTGGGCGACCATTTTAAGGAAAAAATTACCCTCTCGGTCTTCTTAAAGGACAACGCAAAACCCGTGGAAATCGACCAATTACAAAAAAGCCTAGCATTGGCGGAGTATACCAAGTCCGCGCAATACGTTTCCAAAGAGGATGCCGCGGAACAATACAGTGAGGACATTGGGGAAAATTTTCAAGAGTTTTTGGGCTACAATCCCTTAAAAAATTCGGTGGATGTGAACCTGAAAGCAGACTTTGTTTCCCCAGAACAAGTAGCTGAAATTGCTACTACTCTGGAAGCAAAAGCGTATGTGGAGGAAGTGAGTTATGACAAGCCCTTAATTTCTTTGTTGAACGATAATGTGAAGCGATTGGGTTTTTGGATCCTTATCGCCTGCGCTGTTTTTACTTTTATCGCGGTACTGTTGATCAACAGTTCCATTCGGCTGTCCATTTACTCCAAACGCTTTATCATCAAAACCATGCAAATGGTGGGTGCTACCAAAAAATTTATCCGTAAGCCCTTTATTGCCACCAACGTCAAACTAGGTTTTTTTGGGGCCTTGCTCGCCCTTTTGGCCTTGGGCGTTGTTTTGTATTATGTTAATGATGCCTTTCCAGAATTACAGTTGTTCCAAGATGGTATCGCTTTGGCCGTTCTACTCCTGGGTATCTTGGGCTTGGGCCTGTTGATTGCTTTTTTAAGCACCTATTTTGCTACCCAGCGTTTCCTTAATTTACGAACGGATGATCTTTACTATTAAAACAAACTCCAATATTTTGCGTTATGAGTAAGAAAAATAAGACAGAAGAAAAACCGAAAATGGAATTTATCTTTCAGAAAAAGAATTACATCTTCCTGTTTATAGGACTGGGTCTTATCGCTTTGGGATTTATTCTAATGACCGGTGGTGGTAGTAATGACCCCAATGTCTTTAACCCCGAAATTTACAGTTTTAGAAGAATTCGATTGGCGCCTACCCTTATTTTAATCGGGTTGGGGATACAGGTTTACGCCATATTATTAAACCCTCACAAAAAGAAAAAATAAATTGGATATCATTGACGCCATTATCCTTGGGATCATCCAAGGCCTGACCGAATTTTTACCGGTTTCCTCTAGCGGACATTTGGAATTGGGCAAAGCCATCTTGGGCGATAGTTCCATTCCGGAAGAAAGTCTCTTGTTCACCGTAGTCCTACATTTTGCAACGGCCTTGAGCACCTTGGTGATTTTTAGAAAAGATGTATTGGAGATATTTAAAGGCTTGTTCCAATTCCAGTGGAACAAGGAGGCCCAATTTGCGTTAAAGATTATCATTTCCATGATTCCGGCCGCTATCGTAGGTTTCTTTTTAGAGGATTTTATGGAGGTCTTTTTTGATGGTGCTATCATTATTGTGGGCATCATGCTTTTGATTACGGCGGTATTGCTCTATCTGGCGGATAAGGCGCAAACCACGGAAAAAGACGTCTCTTTTAGAAGTGCCTTTGTCGTTGGTTTGGCACAGGCCGTAGCCATGTTACCGGGTATTTCCCGCAGTGGGGCTACGATTTCTACATCGGTATTGTTGGGAATCGATAAGACCAAGTCGGCACGGTTCTCCTTTTTAATGGTCGTCCCTTTGATATTTGGCAAAGTTGCCAAAGACCTTTTAAGTGGGGAGATCAATTTTGAAAGTTCGCAAATGGCATCCATGGGCGCCGGTTTTGTAGCCGCTTTTGTTGCGGGACTTTTTGCCTGTACTTGGATGATCCAACTGGTCAAAAAGAGCAAGCTTACCTATTTTGCCATCTATTGCGTTGTGGTAGGGGTTATTGCCATTGCTTGGAGTCTTTTGGCCTAACCTTTCTTTTCCAATGCCAAGAACTAAAGAAGATTTTTTAAACGGACAACTACTCCTGATAGACAAACCATTGAACTGGACCTCTTTTCAGGCGGTAAATGCCTTAAAATGGGCCATTCGGAAGAAGTTTGGCCTTAAGAAACTAAAAATTGGCCATGCGGGCACCTTAGACCCCTTAGCTACCGGCCTCCTTTTGATCTGCACCGGAAAGTTCACCAAAAAAATACCGGAGCTACAGGGACAGATCAAAGAATATACGGGCACGTTTAGCCTTGGGGCCACCACACCTTCCTATGATCTGGAAACGGAGGTTGACGCCAGGTTTACCACGGATCATATCACCAAAGCCCTTTTGGAAAAAACCCGTTTGCAGTTTTTGGGGAAAATACAGCAGCAACCCCCTATTTTTTCGGCCTTAAAAAAAGATGGTAAACGCTTGTACGAATTTGCCCGTGAGGGAAAATCCATCGACATTCCGTTTCGGGAAATTGAAATTTTGGCCTTTGAGGTCAGCTCCTTTGAAGGCGATACCGTAGGCTTTAGGGTCGTGTGCAGTAAAGGCACTTACATTAGATCTTTGGCCCACGATTTTGGCAAAGCCATGGATAGCGGTGCACACCTTTCTTCATTGCGAAGAACCAAAATAGGGTCTTTTAACGTAGATAAAGCTGTTGGCCCGGATGCATTTAAAACGGATTTAGAGGCAACCGATTGATTTTTAAGGTATCCAACATGAAATATTTGCATAAAAAAACGGTTATTACTAGACCATGAATCTTAACAATAAACAGCTTTCTTTGCTTATTACCCTCTTTGCTATGGGTATTATGCTGTTGCTCTTGTACAACATTCATTTGGGTGCAAAGCAGGAAGAGGAATATGTTATTGAAATGGCTTTGGCCGATGAGGATATCGAAGCCCTTTTAGAGGAGGAAGAAAAGTTGTTGGAAGAACTTAAGAACTCCATAGACCCTATAAAAAGCCATTTAGCCCTTAACGAAACCGCAAAACCCAGCGTTGGGGAACCGGAACCGCTAAAAACCTTGGAAGAGCTTATGGAAGAGCGGGAAATGGATGCAAAATCCAGTGATTTTCTGAGCGATCATGAAGGTTATACCGCAAGTTTAAAGGAATTGGCCAAAAAGCGAAAAGAGCGCAAGGAACAGCTGGGTGAAAAGGAAGCGGAAAAGAAAGAATTTACCAATTCCTTAAAGGATAAGCGTACTTCCATTTCGTATTCCTTGGTAGACCGCAACGCGTATGATCTGCCACCACCAATTTACACTTGTATTAAAGGGGGCAAAGTGGTAGTCAACATCAAAGTAGATGCCAGTGGCACCGTAATAGAAGCCAGTTTTAACGAAAAAAGCTCTACCACCACCAATGGGTGTTTGGTAGACAATGCATTGGCGTATGCC
>CALEYA010000172.1 GCA_937926215.1 uncultured Croceitalea sp.
AAACTACTGATGGGCACGGATGCCGCTATGAACCAAGAAATCTACGAGGATATCAAATCGGAAGAAGAGCTCTATCGGTATAAAAAAGAAAAAGCAGAGGAACTCTTACGCCTTCAGGCAAATTCCTTTCATCAAACCCAAACTAAAGGGCTTTAAACAGGAATTTTGTTGTAAGCTTTTAAAGCCACCGTTAGGCTATCCTTCCAATGGGGGATATCAATACCAAAGGTGGTTTTTACCTTGCCCTTATCCAGCACGCTAAATTTTGGGCGCTCTGCAGCCGTTGGATATTCGGACGATAAAATGGGTTTTAATGCAACCGTAAGTTGTTGCTGGTCAAAAATAGCTTTGGCAAAGTCATACCAACTGGCCACACCTTCATTACTATAATGGTACACGCCATAGGCTTCACTTTTTAAGGTGATTATACGAAAAATTAGCTGCGCCAAATCCTTGGTATAGGTAGGTGTTCCTACCTGATCGTAAACCACGGAAAGTTGGTCGCGTTCCGTTCCTAAACGCACCATAGTCTTCATAAAATTGTTGCCAAATTCTGAATACAACCAAGATGTCCTCAAGATAAAGTGTTCCTCTAGATTGTTGATGATAGCGCGTTCCCCTTTGTATTTGGTATCGCCATAAAAACCGATTGGCCTGGCAATATCTTCTTCTTTATATGGCTCGTTCAAATAACCGTCAAACACAAAATCTGTGGAGATATGGATCAAAACAGTACCCGTGGCCGTGCAATTTAAGGCAAGGTTACGCGCACCGGTAATATTGATGAGCTGGGCCTTTTCGGTTTCCGACTCTGCATTGTCCACATGGGTATAGGCTGCACAATTGATGCAATACGCATATTTTTTTTGATGGAAGGCAGCATGCACCTCCTCAAAATCCGTAACATCCAATTCCGAAGAGGATCTAAAACTAAAATTAAAATCCCCATCCAACCCCTGCGCCATGGTTTTAATGGTACTGCCTAGTTGTCCTGAAGCTCCCGTGACTAAAATGTTCATGTAGGTTGTTTTTTGGTTGTTACCCTAAAATAAGGCTGTTAAAAGTGGGCAAGGCCCTATCTTTTTCTGAAATAATCAATTCCGACTCGTCCAAAATCCAATCAATATCAAATTCCGGGTCATTGAATAAAACTCCACCTTCCGATGCTTTATTGTAAAAATTATCGCATTTGTAAAAGAAAATGGCCTCATCGCTAAGTGTAACAAAACCATGGGCGCATCCTCTTGGGACAAACAGTTGCCTTTTATTTTCTGATGACAGCCTTGTAGTGACCACCTTTCCAAAGGTTTCTGAACCTTTTCTTATGTCTACGGCCACATCCAATACTTCCCCTGCTACGGCACGCACCAATTTTGCTTGGGCATGTTCCCCTTTCTGAAAATGGAGCCCCCTAAGCACCCCTTTAGTGGAGAGCGATTGGTTGTCTTGCACAAAATAGGGTTTTAGGCCAGATTCGCGTTCAAACTGCTCCTGGTTGAAACTTTCAAAGAAATAACCGCGTTCATCCTCGAAAACCGTAGGTTCCAAAAGGAGACAATCTTTAATGGCCGTTTTTTTTATCTTCATAACATTAAGATATAACTTCTAAAAGCCTTTTGCTGTACCCACTCTTAAGAAACGGTTCCGTAAGCTTTTTAAACTGATTTTTTGTAATGTACCCCATTTTATAGGCCGCCGATTCAATGGCACCTATTTTAAGTCCCTGCCGTTCTTCTATAACCTGTACAAACTGTCCCGCTTGCATTAAGGAAGCAAAGGTACCGGTATCCAGCCATGCCGTCCCCCTATCCATAATGCTTACTTTCAATTTTCCCCGTTTTAGGTACTCCCGGTTTACATCGGTGATTTCCAGTTCCCCACGGGAACTTGGTTTTATGTTCTTGGCGATGTCCACAACATCGTTATCATAAAAATAGATACCGGGAACCGCATAGTTGGATTTTGGTTCTTGGGGCTTTTCTTCAATGGATATGGCCTTTCCGTTTTCATCGAACTCCACAACACCATAGCGTTCCGGATCGTTGACATGATAGGCATAAATAATTCCCCCATCCGGATTGTTATTGGATTGCAACAGGTCTTCAAGGCCCGTACCGTAAAAAATATTATCCCCCAAAATAAGGGCAACCTTATCGTTTCCAATAAATTTTTCGCCAATTAAGAAAGCTTGCGCCAATCCATTAGGTTCTTCTTGCACCGCATACTCAAACCGACATCCATATTTTCTACCGTCGCCCAACAATTTTTTAAACAAGGGCAGATCATGTGGGGTAGAAATAATCAATACTTCCCAAATACCGGATTCCAACAAGGTGGAAAGCGGATAATAGATCATTGGCTTGTCATAAATTGGCATAAGCTGCTTGCTTACCGCCAAGGTCAATGGGTGCAATCTGGTTCCAGATCCCCCAGCTAATATTATTCCTTTCATGCTATTATTCTATGTACTTAGGCTAGACTTGAATTTTCTTTTTCTACGTAACGACTTAAATACCAGTCGATTGTTTTTTCAATTCCGGTTTCAAAATTTTCATCGGCTTTCCAGCCCAGTTCATTCTCTATTTTGGTCGCATCTATGGCATATCTAAAATCATGCCCCGCCCTATCCTTAACGTAGGTAATCAATTCTTGATACCCCTTGCCGTCTTCCCTAGGGTGTTTTTCATCTAAAATGGAACAAACCTTTTGCGCTATGTACACATTATTCCGTTCGTTACACCCACCAATATTATAGGTTTCCCCAGACTTCCCTTTATGGTACGCCAAATCGATACCCTTACAATGGTCCAGGACATACAGCCAATCCCTAATATTGGAACCATCGCCGTAGATGGGAATAGCTTCTTTGGTCAATGCCTTTCTAATAATGGTAGGAATCAGTTTTTCATCATGCTGTTTGGGTCCATAATTATTGGAACAATTGGTAGTCACCACATTCATACCATACGTATGGTGGTAACTGCGCACGATAAAATCTGAAGAAGCTTTGGAAGCACTATACGGACTGTTGGGCGCGTAGGGTGTTGTTTCCATAAACAAGCCTTCTTTCCCTAAAGTCCCATAAACCTCATCTGTTGATACATGATGAAATCTGGAATGCTTATAGGCTTCCTTGTAAATACCTGGGCCTGCCATCCAATAGTTTTTGGCAACGTCCAAAAGATTGAACGTACCCATAATGTTGGTCTGCATAAAGGCATCCGGATTGGTAATGGAATTATCCACATGGGATTCCGCGGCAAAATGGATTACCCCTTGAATATCGTATTTCTCAAAAATGGAAGCTATTAAAACCCTATCACGGATATCGCCTTCCAAAAAAGTATACCGTTCATGTCCTTCCACCTCCCTAAGGTTTTCCAGATTACCGGCGTAAGTAAGGGCATCTATATTGATCAGATGTACATTACTATGTGCTTTTAAAAAATAGGGTACAAAATTGGAGCCTATAAAACCCGCTCCGCCTGTTACTAAAATGGATACCATGTATTTTGTATTACATTTTTTGTAAATATAATCCTACTTATTTGCTGACTTCAATTAATGTTGTGAAAGTCCATTTTTTGGTGGTAGGACATGAAATTTGAGTAATCCAAGGCCAACTGGCCCCCGTTTCACATCACTACGGTTTTCCTTTCCAAAACATCTTACAACGCCATACATCCTTGCACAACAAAACTAAAGTTTCTTTTTAAAATCAATCCTGGGAACATTAAATCCGCAGCGAAAGTACCTCTCCGCCATTCCCTAAAGGATAAGTTACTACTTTAAAAACGAGTCGGCCAATGAATTAACAAAATCGAAGGTAACATTAGTATTCTACTTTACTATAATGAAGTATTTTTCTTACTTTAGTGGTATTCACGATACTATTTATGCTAGAAAGAACGACCAAAAAACCCTATATCATTGCCGTAGACGATGAGCAATTGAACATTGAACTCCTGCGTTTTATTCTCGAAAAAAATGACATTACCTTCCAAGGGACCAGTACGGAAAATGCATTTTTTGAGCTCTTGGGCAAAGGTGTTCCCGATCTTATCCTGTTGGATGTTATCATGCCTGAAATTGAAGGCTTTGCACTTTGTGAAAAACTGAAAAAAATTTCCACATATAAAAATATCCCCGTTATTTTTCTTACGGGAAAAGTACAGGTAAGGGACAAAGTAAAAGGTTTTGAAGTAGGCGGGGTGGATTATGTGACCAAACCCTTTAACGAACACGAACTTATTGCCCGCATACAGACCCATGTGGCCTTGGTAAGGGCCAAGAACCAAATTGAGCTGCAAGCAGAAAACC
This sequence comes from uncultured Croceitalea sp., assembly GCA_937926215.1. Lineage (GTDB taxonomy): Bacteria > Bacteroidota > Bacteroidia > Flavobacteriales > Flavobacteriaceae > Croceitalea. The sequence continues at coordinate 4,321 of CALEYA010000172.1, forward strand.
TAAAGCAATCCAACATGCTCAAGGATCGCATGTTCTCCATTATAGGACATGATCTGCGCTCCCCCTTAAGTGCCGCAAAACTCAAAATGGACTTTATCCTTAGGGGAATTATTGACCATAGATCCGATGATTTTTTGGATAATACCGTCATGGAACTTTTAAAGACCATGGACGAATCCTTAAACCTTTTGCAAAACCTTTTGGGTTGGGCAAAATCTGAAAGCGACAAAATACAGATCATCCCAGAACAGGTAGACATCCATGAGTTGGTGGAACAAACCTTTAGGTTGCTAAAATTGGGAAGCGAACAAAAGCAAATACAGCTGGTCAATGAAATTGAAAAAGGCGCATTCGTCTATGCAGATTTGAACACCATTAAAACGGTATTACGCAATTTGGCGTCCAACGCGATAAAATTTACACCTGTTAACGGGGTCATTACGATTACCGGGGTATTGAATGAGGATTGCCTCAGCATTTCGGTTACGGATAACGGACAAGGCATCCCAGAAGAAGACATCAAGAAAATACTGAACCCCAACGAGCATTTTAGCAAATTGGGCACACAAAATGAACCGGGCACCGGACTAGGTCTTGTCTTATGCCAGGCGTTTATCCAAAAAAATGGGGGTGTTTTGAACATCAAAAGCACCGTGGGTAAAGGCAGTTCTTTTTATTTTGATTTGCCCCTGCATGAAAAACAACCGGCCTAAACGGCAACTTCGGCTGTTTCACCTCCCCGTTTGGCGCGTTCCCAGTTTACGGATTGATTGCCTTTAAGATATCGAGCGAAGCCCAAAAACACGGATAAATTCATAATAAAAAAGTAGTACGGAATAAAGAGTGCTTTTAACCGTATTTGTCGGTTCTCCAAAAACCACCCGAGCATGGCGGCCGCATAAAATACTACCTGACCCCAAAACAAGAAGCTAAAGAGGCCAAAACCAAAAATGCCTTCCTGTAATGCAAGGATAAAATTAGCGGGAATGATCAATAGCAATAGCAAAGGCGTGAGCGTCCATCGCAACACCCGATGGGAAATGTATTGAAATGATAGGGTGCCATATTTAAACACGTTCAACAAGGGATACAAACGCACCACGGACTGAATTCCGCCTGCGGATATCCTAATTTTACGTTTTAGTTCTTCCTTCACATTGGCAGATGCATTTTCTATGGCATAGGCGTTAGGATTGTACTGTATGGTGCTGCCCTTCATGGCCACGCGTAACGAAATCATAAAATCATCCAGAAGGGTATCTTTTTCCACTTCTTGCCATAATGCGGTGCGAATGGCAAAAAGCTCCCCGGCCGCCCCAACTACGGAATACAGTTCTGCATCCCATTTTTTAAGTTGCGATTCGTACTTCCAGTACATGCCTTCCCCCGCCCCAGCGGCACTGTCCGCATCTTTGGAATAGATCCTTTTTTCACCGGAAACACAACCCACTTTGGGATTTCTAAAAAGCCGAACAATTTCTTTAATGGAGTCCTTGCCCAAATTGGTATTTCCATCGGAAAAAATGGTGATGGGCGTTTTTACCTGTCGCATCCCCCGGTTCATTGCCGCAATCTTTCCATTACGCTGCGGTTGGTGTAAAATGGTCACATCACCATACTTTCTAAGTTCTTGTGGTGTACCGTCATCAGAGCCGTCCGTTACCCATAACTGTGTTACTTTTTTCTTAGGATAATCCAAACTTCTGGAATTCTTTACCTTTTGGTCCAGATAGTCCCTTTCGTTATAGGCTGCCACAAACAAGGTAACTTCCGGCTCATAATCTTCATTGCCTTGAAAGGGTTTTCCAAGGCCTAAAAGTCGTCTTAACTTTATGATGGCAAACAAAACGATACCGTACCCCAGATAGGAGTAAAATATAAGGCCCAAGGCCATCCAGAAAAAAAACTTTAAATTTTCCATAGCAATTTTTTTAAACGAGAACTGCTTCTCTTTTTCGTACTTTTTCCCAACTATTGGAGCTGAAATCATATTGTTTTACCACCCTTGCCGGATTCCCTACGACGACCGAATAAGGTGGAATATCCTTAGTAACAACGCTACCCCCGGCCACTACGCAATGCTTACCTACGGTAACGCCGGCAACAATGGTGACGTTTGCCCCGATCCAGGTCGCTTCTTCAATGGTAATCAATGCCGTGGACACGCCTTGGGCATGTATGGGCCTAGTGACATCTTCATACTCATGGTTTAAACCGGAAAGCACCACATTTTGGGCCAGCCGGACATCATTTGCAATGGTCACCGGCCCAATAATCGTATTGCCCAACCCAATTCTGGTGTTGCTGCCAATACGGACGGCCCCCACGCCGTTATTAATGGTCGTAAAATCTTCAATGGTGGAATTTGCCCCCAACTCAAAATTGTTCCAGGGCAAAACGTCCATACGTGTTCGCCTTCGAATGCTGGAACCTTTTCCACGGGTATGGTAAAACGGGTTGACCACCCATTTGACCCATGCCCTAGGTCTTGCCTGCCCTTTGGGGACCAACATCCAATGCACCATTTTTTTCAATGGGGCACTACTTTTTATTTTTTCCTTAAAACCCATCTTATGCCGATTTTTTGATCGCCTTGTAAATGGCCATCACATTGTTTTCCCAAGTATGGCTTTTTGCAAATGCAATTCTGGCCGCAATCAATTCTTGGGAATTCTCTTCTAAGGCCTGCGTTGCCAATTGCACATAGTCTTCTTTGGTCTCTGCCAAATACACATGATCTTCGAACATCTCCATGGCCTTGGTCTTTGTGGCCAAGGTTGGTTTGCCCATTGCCAAGTATTCATCAATTTTTCTTGGGTAATTGCCTATGGTCCAAAAGTTGACCACTTGTGGGTTCATCGCCACATCAAAACCTTTGACATAGGCGGGGAGAACGTTGGCTTGTTTGCTTCCCAAGAAATAGACATTGTCCAGCTCATGCAATTTGGATTCCTGAAAATCCTGATCTTCCGGACCCACCAAAACGATGCTCCAATCTTTTTTGGCATTTGCTAAATGTTCCAACAAGGGGATATCCAACCGCATACTGGTCAGGTAACCCACATAGCCTAAAATGGGCTTGGGGATATCTTGAAACTCATGGGGAATTTGGATGGCATCGTCCGCATCATTAAAAAGGGATACATCGCATCCTTGCCCCACCATAAAACTTTGCTTATTGTATTTGGCACCGTATTCTGCATAGAGCGTGGAATTGTTCACTACGGTATCCGCCTTTTTTATCAGCTTTGGTTCCAGACGCTCTCCGTGTTTTTTCCAATAGGGCACCTTGATCAGGTAATCCCGCATATAATACGTATAGCTACTAACGGGCAGCAATTCTTTTAGATGATATCCCAAAAACATGGAACTATCATTAAACAGCAATACCTTACCAAAACCCAGCCTGTCCATTGCGGATTTAATGTCCTCCGCAAAAATTTTGTTATTCCATTTGTTCAGCAGTTTAAACAAGCCGTGAAAGGGCAACCAATTGATAGATTCCGTCATCTGTTTTGGATAGAGGTTCCAAAGATTCCCTTGCACTTGCACCAAATCTCCTTCCTCCCCGTTCTTGATCCTGATCCGTTTTTGGATTTTCTCCGTGTGTCTTTCCCGTCTAAGGGATGCCCTATCCATGGGTGGGTTTACATAAAGCACGCGGTTGTGCTTGGCAAACTCCATGGCAATGTTTTTGCAATTGCTCCCTATTTCAATATCCCAAGCTTGGATACCAACAACTACGATATCTTGATCTTTAATCATGGTGCTGTTTTAAGTTCTTTATATACATCTTCATACAGTTCCAAAACATTAGTGGCCATAGCTTTCCAAGAGAATTCCTTTGCCCTTAGGATGCCTTTTTCAGCAAGCACGGAGGCCAGCATGCGGTCCTCGATCAAATTTCGCATGGCATCCGCTATTGCTTTGGTATCCAGAGGATCTACGATCAATGCCGTACCTTCCCCCGCAACCTCAGGCATGGAGGAAGTATTTGAAGTGATGACCGGCACCCCACAGGCCATTCCCTCCAGAATGGGAATTCCAAAACTCTCCCGTAAGGATGGATAAAGAAAGATTGCACATTGGTTGATAATGGCGGGTAGTTCCACATTAGGCACATAGCCTAAAAGTTGGATGTTATTCCTTAGCCCCGGCATACCAATATTGGCTAGGAGCCGCTGCAATTCTTCTTCGTCATAATCCAACATCACCAAGGTATATTTATTTGGATACGTACTATTAAAATCCATAAAAGCCTGGAGTACGCCAATGGTATTCTTTTTGGGATCCGTGTTCCCCAAAAAGAAAAAATAGTCTTCTGGAAGCCCAAACTTTTCCGTAACGGAGTTTAAGGTTTTTTTGTCGCTGATTTTTTTAAAATGTTCCCCTACCCCATTATAGATGGCCGTTAGGCGATTGTCCTTAAAACCAAAATACTTATTGATGCGCTGCTTTTCGTAGTTGGAAACCGTAATCACTTTTTTACTTTTTCGTATTACGGGCGGTACAAAATACCTACGATACATATTACCCAGTTTTTGGTACCATGTCCCTGCTTTTTTAAATATGCTAATGCTTTCCAAATAGATAATATCATGTAACGTGGTCACTAAGGGAACTTTTGAAAAAATGGGGCCGGTATTGCTTGTGCAATGCAGCACGTCACAACCTTCCCTATGCGCTGCCCTTGGCAGTTCCCATTGTTCCCAACCGGGATATCCAAATTTGGAAGTCAACTCCACAACCTTAAAATTCTTGGCAGGGGGAATACAACCACTATCCTCATCCGGTTTTACAAAAATGACGTAGGTATTGTGCGTATCGATTTTTTGTAAGTTTTTGATGAGCTCCAAGGCTACCATATCCATACCGTGCTTCTTTTTTCTAAAAAGTCGCTGTCCCTCAATGCCTATTATCATCGTATTTTTTTATGTGTTAACGGTACCATGTTGGGTATGGATAAACTTTTTGTTGGCGCCCTTTAACTTAAAAAGCGATAAAAACAGAATCCCAAAGGCTTTAGGCAATGTCCATAAGGCTACTACCGTTGCCTTGGTATAGAACTTTTTGGGAACCGCCATTAAAAATGCCAATAGGGTAAGTCCCGCAGCCGCATACCAGAGGTACGGGGGAACTACGACTGCAATAGGTAAAACGCCTATGCCAATTAAAAAGTAGCAAAACGTTATTCCAAAGACGATACCCAAAAGAAGAACCCTTGGCGGGGAAATCATTTGATATACCTTATCCGCAAAATCGATATTGCCTCTTAAGAACAATTCCTTTATCCCCGCTAGGGCAAAACGTTTAAAGTATATTAATTGGGCAGAAAGCCATCGTTTTCTTTGATTGGCAAAAACTTCGGTTTTTTGGACCTTTTCATCCAGTACCAACGCCTCCTCCAAGTATTCAATAGTATTTCTACCTTTAAGCAACTTAAGTTCCAATTCCTTATCAAAACCGCCTACCGCTTCCACATTAGCCATCGTTTCCTTAAAAAATTTATACTCAAAGGCCATACCGGAACCTATAAGGGCCGAGGACAACCCCAACACACGATGCCCTTTTCTAAAAATATGGTTGTTTACTTCCTCACTTATGGCATCCAATATGGCCATGGGGGTGTTGGTATTCTTTGCCACCCGATGTCCTTGGACTACCTGATATCCTCTATTAAAAGCGGTATTTATGCGCTCTATAAAATCAAATTCCATCACATTATCCGCATCCAGGATCAAGGCCACCTCAAAATCGTCACCAATGACTTCCATGGCCCGGTTAAGCGCTTTGGATTTTGTGCTTTTGTCAAAGGCGACCTTAACCAATTTGATGGGCAATCGCTCCAATTTTTGAAGCGTGAGTTCCTGAAAGGAATCTGCAATAACCACTACTTCAAAAAGCGCTTCCGGATAACTCTGCTCCAAGGCCCTTCTGGCAACCTCAACGATAACGGCATCCTCCTTATAACCGGGTATCAATACGGCGACTTTGCGCTGTAGGTTTCCCTTATTGGGTTTTGAAAAACGGTTGAAGCGACCTGCCAACGAAAAGACGAACACATACAGGGCCGCGCTGCCAAAATAAACCAACAAGACAACCTCTAAAACGGCCAATAAAACATAGAATAACTGCATATAGGTCTTATTTTATTTGACTTTATAGGAATGAACTACCTCTGGGTTATACCCTTTGGCGGTGCCCATAAAAAGATTATGCTTCTGCGGTAGCCTTTAAAGTAATAGGCTCCCTACCAATACTGTAATAATTAAATCCGTTGTCTTCCATCTCTTCTGGATCATAGATATTCCTCCCGTCAAAAATGGTCCGTTCGTTCATCAATTTTTCCATTATCCTAAAGTTGGGCATCCTAAACTCCGACCATTCCGTAACCACGATCATAGCATCTGCATCAATACAAGCATCGTACTCATCTTTGGCATAATCGATTGAATTGCCCAAAATGCGTTCTGCTTCTTCCATAGCAACGGGATCATAGGCACGTATGTTGGCACCCATGGCCTTCAACTGTTCTATGATGACCAAAGAAGGTGCTTCTCGCATATCGTCCGTTTTAGGTTTGAAGGCCAAGCCCCAAAGTCCAAACTGCTTTCCTTTGAGGTTTTCCCCAAAGTGTTTCTTTATTTTTTCCACCAAGGTGGTTTTCTGTCTGTAGTTCACCGCTTCCACGGCTTTTAGTACTTCTAAGGAGTGTCCATACTCATCTGCGGTACGTACCAAGGCTTGCACATCTTTTGGAAAACAACTACCACCATAACCGGTGCCGGGATAGATGAACTTGTTCCCTATCCTGGTATCAGAGCCTATGCCCTTGCGGACCAAGTCGACATTTGCGCCCACCAATTCGCATAGGTTGGCAATGTCGTTCATAAAACTAATTTTGGTCGCTAACATGGAGTTGGCCGCATATTTGGTCATTTCCGAAGAAAAAATATCCATGAACAACAACGGATGGCCGTTCATTAAAAATGGCTTGTAGAGGCGTTTCATTACTTTCTCCGCCCGCTTACTTTCTATACCGACCACAATACGGTCGGGTTTTAAAAAGTCATCTACGGCACTGCCTTCCTTTAAGAACTCTGGATTGGAAGCCACATCAAACGGAATGCGAACACCACGCTTAACCAGTTCTTCCTCTATAGCAGCCTTTACCTTGTAAGACGTTCCCACGGGCACCGTACTTTTGGTGATGATTACTTTGTAATCTTCCATGTGTTCCCCAATCTCACTGGCAACCCCTAAAACATATTTTAGATCGGCGCTTCCATCTTCATCAGGTGGGGTACCTACGGCAATAAAAACCGCATCACAACCCTGTATAGCCTTCTGTAAACTTGTGGTAAAAGAAATACGGCCTTTATCAATATTACGTTCCAAGAGCGCATCAAGGCCCGGTTCGTAAATTGGGACCTCCCCATTGCGGAGCATATCAACTTTTTTCTTATCTATGTCAACACAAATAACATTGATTCCTGTTTCTGCGAAACAGGTTCCGGTGACCAAGCCTACGTATCCTGTTCCAATTACTGCAATATTCATTTTTTATGTTTTTTCTTAATGTTTTGTAAATATTATCTTACAAAATTAAATATGAAAAATATTGTTGTGAAACGTCCGCTTAACGTTGTATACCCCAATACCCAACCCTAAAAACCGGTATTTCACCTACTTAAAAAAACAGAATCGATGCGTTATGCACGGACTTTGTGGCCTTTTAAATTCCAGAAGACCGCGGACCAAAACGCTTTTAAATGTTTGAATTCCCGCTTAAAAAGAAAAGAAAAGGTGTTTTTGGGAATGGACACCACGACTTGAAACATCATACTAACAATCAACTGTGTTGCGTTAAAATTCCTTCGGGCAAAAACAATTCTATTCCTGGCGATGTAATACGTCTTTAACGGACTGAATTTTCCCGTAGCCAAGGACTCTTTATGTAAGATATACGACTTTGGTTGGTAGTAAATTTTATACCCTGCCCTTTTGATCATTTCTGCCCAATCGTGCTCCTCATAATACAGAAAGTAAAGTTCCGCCATCATGCCTACTTCATTCACCACTTTTTTGGGCACCATCATAGCAGCACCGTGGATAGAGGCGGTTTCCCCGGGGGCATCAAAATTCCCATCATCTTTTTGGCGGTAGCCAATACTATGGTTCCTAATGGTCCAATGGTTCATAGGAGTGTATCCTGCATATTGGATCAAACTAGGGTCCCAGTGAAATTTTATCTTGGGGCTTACCATACCAATAGTGCTATCTTCTTGCAGGGTTTTGACCAGGGGTTCCAGAAAATCACCTGGTACTACGGTATCGTTATTAATGAACAACAAGAATTCTCCCTTTGCCACTTTTACGCCAAGGTTATTGCCCCCCGCAAATCCAAGATTGGTGGTACTTTTGATCAACTGTACCTCTGGATATCGTTCTTTGATGATATCCGGTTTCTCATTAGGTGATGCATTATCCACCACAATGACCTCATAATTCGGATAGGTCAGTGACTCCAGTGATGCCAGCATATCAAGGGTTACGGCGGCTTCATTGTAATTGATGGTAATAATGGATACCAGCGGTTGCGAATTGTCTTTTGTTATTGGCATAACACCGTATTTTTCTTTGCAGCCGTTCTATCGACTTACAAGATTAATTTCTGATTCGTTTTACTTCATGGAGGGGCATAAATTGCTACAAACCCATGAAAGTTCCATTCCGTTTGCACCTAGGCTACTTCGATGCTATTTTCATTGGATGGCCCCTTGCGCTCCTGTATTTCCTTATCCCATTTTGGGGACCAAAAAATGAATACCATGGTGGTATACATAAGCAAACATGTTGGGAACTGCCCAAATACCCCATTGCCGTAAGATGCCAGCATAATCCCGGCCATCCCGCAGACCAAGGCAGTTATCTGTCCCTTTAGCCAATCGTCCCGTATTTTGTACATCACATTATAAGCTCCTGTTATCAGCACAAAGAATAGGATGAACAGGTGCAAATACAAGCCCACGATACCGGTATCCGCCCAAACCGCTACAAACCAACTGTCCGTTGCAGTATTGGCCAAAAAGGTATTTGGGGAGAAGCGCTTTCCCCAGTTTCCCGTAGAACCAATTCCGCCACCTATTGGGCGTGTGGCCAAATAGCCCTTAAGCTTTGCCTGATTGATCCTTCGCATTTCCAAAGAGGCATCGTTAGGGTCAAAAGCGGTTCGCATGCGCCTTATTTGGTCATTATCATTTCCAATGGTGGTGTATTTAAAAAAGACGAAGACCCCTATTCCGGCCACTACCCCCAACACAATACTGGGAATATGCTTGCGTACCAGAATAAACATCACCCCGCCCATAGCCGGAACGGCAATGGCACCCCGGGTACCGGAAATCATCATCCCCAGTAACCCGGCCATTGCAACTACGGCACAAAATATTTGAAACTTTCTATTCTTTGCAAAGAGGGTCAATACCCCAAAAACAACACCTGTATGTCCTTGCGAGGCTCCAAATTGTCCTGCATCGGAATAAAAAGAGAAAATTCTAAGTTTTCCAAAGAGAATGTGGGTCACATCGCCACCTGCATCCAACCAGGCTTGCTCCCATTTATCCACACCAAAAATCAGCTGTTGCATTCCCTTTAAGGTGGCCAACAATGAGAGTGCTCCCCAAATGAGAAAGAATAGCTGCATATCCGCCCGTTTATTGAATAGAATAAACAGTAGGGGTATAAAAAGCCATTGGTAGAGTGCCAAACCCCGCATAGCATAAAACCATGCGGCGATACTTACCGCTTCCGGGTTTACGATTTGCAATATGGCGTAGCCAAACCAAATGGACACCAACAATGTAAGTTGGGAGCCCGCCCTGTTCCATGGTACTTTTATCTTGAACGCTTTAAAGAAAAGTGAGAAGTACATCAGTACCATAAGACCATCCATCAACAGTCCCCAGGTCATGGGAATGTACCGGCCAATGCCCAAAACGAAAAAATTAAAAGCAAGTACGGTGACGATACCAATCCTTGGATTGATAAAAAGTGCCCCCACATAAATGGCCACCAGCGGTAAAACCACAATGGCAATACCTGCAACCAACCCCTTGGTGGCAGTTAAGTGTGCGGTTAACAATACCACAGAGAGTAGCAACAAAACCGGAACCGGTTTTCGCATGTGATCCGCCCCATATGTTCTTAAAAAAGGATTCATTGGGCCAGATGTGTTTTGATATTCTTAAAGAAGGAAAAGCTTTCTACAAACAGTTGTCTTATATGGATCTTTAGTTCCTTTCTCACATAAAAGAAGCCCAAAAAGATGCCAATTAGCGTAAAAAGCACCGTGCCTACGGCGACCGCCACAAGGCTTTTAAAAACAAAAACGGCTATGATATCTACCAAAATATTGGCACTGGTCATAACCAATACTTTATAAAGGTTATACTTGGGCCTGTTTAAACTGTCCAACAAGACCCCCGTAAAGCGATCAATGGGCAATAACATGACATAGAGTGTAAACACCTTAAAAATTAGCGTGAGTAAAGGCAGTGCCTCTTTGTAGGCTTCACCTCCTAAAATAAGGATGAGTTCCTCCGCAAAAACAAAGCTCACCAAGGCTACCGGCAAAAACAAGAGGGTAACCGTACCGGAGTAGGTATAGAACAGTTTTCTGGCACCAAGTTTATCGCCCTCCACACACTTTTTGGACATTCTGGGATAGGCCGTCATAGAAAAACTATGCAAGGGTATCCCCAATAAATCCGTCAATTTTAAGGGAATGGCATACATGGCAATACCCGCCGACCCAAGAAAGGGGCTCAACCCAATAATAAAGGTATCCGCGCTTTTTAAAAGGCTGGAACTTATTAGGGTTCCCATGGAGTATTTGCCAAAATTGATCAGCTCTTTCTCCATTTTTCTTTGTGTATGTTTAACATGTACCAAGCCGTCCCATTGTTTGACCGTGCACCACAAACCGGATATAAGGTTGACCAAAATATTGACGACAATAATGGGCACAAGTCCCCACCGCAATAACCAGTGATTGGCTACCAAGAACACCAAAAACAAGCCTACATTAGCAAGGCGCACCACCATCATCCTATTAAAATTCTGCTGTGCCTGAAAAAGTGCCATGGCATTGTTCCAACTTAAGTTTCCCAATGCCAATAAAGGATACCAGACCAAAAAAAGATGGTAACCATAGGTAATTTCTATCTGCGCTAAGGTTTTTAACCCAAGTAACGACCAACACAAGCCAGCGATGACCAATACCAAAATGGCATTTATCTTAAACGTAGCCCCCAGCACTGTTCGTTGTAATTGATCATCTGCCCCGGACAAGGCCCTCACAGCGGCAGTCCTGGTCAGTCCAAAGCGTAAAAGATCTACAAAGGTGGCCAAGGTGATGAACAACACCCAGTCCCCAAAGGACTCTTTGGGCAATTGCCGTGTCAACAGCATAAAACTCAATAGACCAGAAGCGGCCACACTTACATTGGAGAGCAATGAGGCCAAGTTTTTTTCCTTCCCTAATTTTTTAAGTTTGTTCCACATTAGGCTACCGATTTTTTATTGAAGAACCTAAATTGGACTACCTGTTTTACGATCCTTCGTATCAAAGATCTTTTCTTGGGCAGTTCCCCCAAAACGGTTTCCATTTCCAAAACCTTGACCCCATTTAAAATGATGGTCGGTTCCGGACCTGTAGTAGCTTCGTTAAAGAGCGTCAACGCATTTTCATCTGCTTCGCCCCATGCGCGGTTAGCCCGTGTTACCAAAAAGGTATAATCCATGGTAGCCGCCAATTTTACCGGAAAAGGGTTTCTTATGATACTTGGGATTTCCAACACCACAAAATCAAATTCTTGGGAACTATAGATATTGGCATTTCCATCAAATTCTTCTACACGTCCTATTTTATACAACTGATCACTAACCTCATAATTGATTTTATGGTATTGCGGACTGGCGATCTCCAAGTCAAATTCATCATAGGTAATATGCAGGGTCTTATAACCCAATTCGCATAATTTGGCAATCAGATTTTGGCAAATAAAGGTTTTCCCCTCATTATCTTGGGTGGAAAACAGCATGTTCACCACAGGCTGATTGCCCTCCGTTTTTTTAAATTGATTGAGCAAGACATTTCTGGAAATAGCGGTCACCGCTTTATTTTGGATGTATTCGTAATCGATTTTCTTATCCTCTAAGTTGATGACGGGGAAAATAGAGGACACTTTTAGCCCTATTTTATCCTCGGCCCTTGTTGCCGTTTTGATATTGCCATCCAAAAACTCCAGTACCAAAACGGTAATAGCCACCAATAGGAACCCAACAATTCCAGCTACGGCCACTAACATCATACGCTTACTGGGTTTTGGGCTTATGGGGTAATAGGGAACCTCGGTCAATTTGATATTGGATTTTAGCTCCACGTTCTGTTGGCGCAGTTTTGCCAAACCTAAGCTGTGCAAGAGGCTTAGGTATTCGCGTTCCGCAATATCAATTTTACGCTCCAAGCGTTTCATGGTAGCCCCTAAGGGCGAAAAGCGCTGGTACAGTGCATCAAACTCCTTGCGTTTTTGTTCCATTACCTTAAGCTGTGCGCCATAACCTTCATAATCCGTGGTATATCGCAACCAATCGGACAGAATACTGGTGGATGCCACACTCTTACTGTCAAAATCCGTTTGGTACAATTGTTCTACTTCTTGGGCCAGCTCACGCTCCACTTGTTCCACCGCTATGGTATTATCCGCCACTTTTTTGGTGCTTTCCATTACTTTTATGGAATCGTTTTCAATACCCAAGGTTTCCATTGAAATCTGAAAATTTAGCGCGGACAATTGCTTTCTAAGGTCCATGATACGTTCACTGGCAATCCGTTTTTTCTCGTGGGTTTCCAGTTTACCTTCCAAGTTGGTGATAATGGCCCTCGCAGCATGGAACTTTCTGTATACCTCAAAATATTTAATTTCAAATTCTTCTTTTTCCGCCGCTATATGCTTGGTCTGCTCGTAGTAATTGATAACATTATGGGTACGGTTAAAATTGAGAAGATCATCTTCTGCAATTTTTAGGTCGTTGGTAGAATCGTCCAATTGGTTTTGAAAGTACTTCACTACGGCATCAGATTGGTTCACCTTAATATCGGCATTGAGTTTTACAAATACCTCACAGAGGATAACCAAGGTATTTTGGCAAATGGCCGCATCATCGGACTCGTATTCAATATCTACAAAATCACTGTTCGATATCCTTCTAAGCCCTATTTTTCCTGTAATTTTTTCGATACTGTAGTCCGGATGGTCCAGATTGATGAGTTCGTAAATAAAATTGGAGTGATTGGAATTTTTGAGTGCTTTAAAATTTTCCAAGGTCTTGTCCACGTCACCTTTGACTACCACTTGTTTGATCACTTCCGGCACCATTTCTTGTAGGCGTTCCATTTTTGCCTGGGAAATTATTTTGGGATTCATGCTATCCAATGCCATATGCTGTGCAAAAAGCTGCATCCCAACCATCTCAATGGTCGTTCTGGCCTTAATGAGGTTCAACAGGTTGTCATAAGCAGTATTGGCGGCCCTAAAATCCACTTTGGTATTTTCCAATTCTATACTGGATCCTGAGGCGATTCCCGTATACACCCTTGCTTTGGAATTATAGACCTTTGGTTCGTTCTGTGTGAGAAAGAACACCAAGGACGCCAATATAATGGGCATGACTATAAGCAGTCCGGCATGCCTTAATAAAAGCCTAACAAAAAAGAGTAAGTTGAATTTCATCCTTAGATTTCAAAATCATAACCGGAAATGTTCCGGAGGGCCATGACCGCTGCTACAAAATCCGATCGTAACAGTTCATAGTTCATGGTGGCTTGGTTCATCATTTGTTGTAGCCTGGTATATTCCGTAATATTGATGGTGCCATTGGCAAAGTCCTTTTCCGCGCGTATGGACTGCACCCTGAAGTTGTCTACGATAGAACTGGAGATGAAGAACAAACGGTGGATTTTAAGCAAGTCGTTATACATGGAAACCACTTTTTGGGCCAGTTCCATTTCCGCTACCTCGGTCTCATAGCGTGCTTTTTTTGCCTCTCCTTTTTTACTAAGGATATTGGCCCGTCTGTTAATTATCGCGGAAAGTGGCAGTCTTAAGGAAACACCTACCTGATACCTGCTCTGCTCCGTGGAAAACAACGCCTGACTTTGGGGGTCCCCCGCAATTTGGGAATTGCTCAAATTATCAAAGACACCGTAATTGTAGCCGGCTTCCAAATTAATGTATTGCAACCATGCCCGTTGTTCAAAAGATACCACACCATCCCTGTATTGCTGTTCGTTTATGGTCACTTTTAAAAAGGGCGAATGCTCCTTTGCCCGCGCTATTAGCGTATCTAACGGCGGTAATTTTTTGCTGATATCATTGTCCTCTAAACCTTTGACAATAAACTCATTTATAGACTGTGCACTGCCAACATTTCCAAGTATTAGCAGTACCAGAATCAAAATCTCCCGAATCTTCATTCCTAAACATTTTCTTTTTGAAAAACCGCTTTAAACGTTCTTAAAATAATCCACATATCAATTAAAAAGGCATACTTGCTGTTCGCGTACCCTACATATTTTACGTCCAATTGCTTCCGTTCTTCCGTTGACATTTTTGAACTACGCCCCCTAGCTTCTACTTGCCAAAGTCCGGTAATCCCGGCAGGGCCGTTAAAGCGTTCCGTCCACTCGTCCGTGGTCAACATTTCTGCTTCGTACAAGGGTAAGGGCCTATTGCCCACTATGGACATATCTCCCCGTAGTACATTGATCAACTGGGGCAACTCATCTATACTGAGCTTTCTAATGATCTTGCCCACTTTTGTAATGCGCGGGTCGTTATCAAACTTTATGAAGGCACTTTTGGTACTCTCTTTTCGTTTTTGGTTGTGGGATAGTTCATCAACCGGAGAATGATCCCCCACCAGCATGGTCCCAGTGGGGTTTTCTCCACTTTTTTGGGGTTCGACTTTTGCTGGTTCCATGTCTTCATGGGCGTATTGGTTCAAATGCTCAAACTCCTTTAAACGTTTGTCCGCATCAGGATACATGGATCTCAACTTTAAGAAATTGAATATTTTATAGCCGGTGCCCACCCTTTTGGAGATGTAGTACACCTTTCCTTTGGACTCTAAACGTATCGCCAAGATCACCACTAGTAAAAACGGGGATGCGACCAACAATACCGAACCTGCCAAAAGCATATCAAAACTGCGTTTCCAGAATCCAATTTTATATTTTTTGACCTGCTCACTGTTGGAACGTATCTTTTGCTTTCTTAGGTTGGACTTTAGCTCCTTTAAAAAATTGACCCTATCCAATAACTTTTTAAAATCCACCGGATGCACAAAAAAATCGTCAAAGCCATTGTCCATAGCCGTAATCTTATCTGCTTTACTCAGCGTATTACCTAGCAATAGAAATGGAATTTTTTGGGCCGGATCAAAGGTTTTGGCCACATAAGATTTTAGCTCAAGGACTTGATTGTTGGATAGGTTTTCTTCGCAAAGAAAAGCATCCAAGCAATTGCTGATACCCTGCCATTTACCCTCCTTAAAATCGCTCTGGTTATGGAGCCATTTTAGGGCTTGGGAAACGCTTTCTACCATATATACCTCGACCTGTACATCATCCCTGTGGAATTCTTGGGCCAAACGCGTATTGGTTCCTAGATAGAGGATTTGTGTCTTTTGTTGTGTTAAAACCTCCATATTAACTTCTAATTAGTAGCTTATCCACACGTATTAAGAGTTCTTCTGGATTAAATGGTTTTACCATATAATCATCCGCCCCTAAACGTAGGCATTCTACCCGGTCCGCAGAGCTGTCCCTACAACTCAATACGATTATGGGGATATCCGAGAACATACCAGACCCTTTTACCTGTCGTATTAGTTCAAAACCATCCATTTCCGGCATTTCCAAGTCCGTTATAATTAAATCCGGTATATTGCCATCCTGTAAGAAGTGCATGGCAGCCAATCCATTATCCATGGTATCTACTTGATAGGACTGTCCTAAAAATTGTGCCACCAGTTCGCTAAGCGATTGCTTGTCATCAACAACCAATATTTTCATAATTGTAAGATTTGTAGTATTTATATAATTGAAAAGTAGGATTTATATTACTTTTAATAAATTCATTGTTGTAAAACACTAGGGAAGTGTGGTAAGTACAGTAGATATGTTAGTCATACATTCTATATCCCATAGTTTATCGCACTTTTATTGGCACTACCAAAGGGTTATAATACCCCAAGACCCATCCGCCCGGTAGGCGGGCTTGCCGCTAAATAGTTTACTGAAATACTCCGTAGTAAAATGAAAGACAGAACATACCTTAATCCGCTAACTAAAAACAAGCCCAAGCAATGGTAATTATGGATTATAACACATCGATTTCTTTGCAATCCTAAAAAGACAAAGCCATGAAACACTATTAACAAAATGTTAAGTATTATTATTTTGTAAGTTTTTTCTTTCTTTTTAATTAATTTTATGCGTTCCCCCTAAAGTTCCCTCCTATACGCTTTAGGAATGCATCTTCAACTGTATTTCATAAGGTTAACTAACACCTTGATGTGATGAAATATCTATTTATTAGTCTTTTGGCATACGGTTGCGCCATTTCCTTTTTAAACGCCCAAAATTGTAATTGCGATATTACTTTAACAGGACTATCCACTACCTCTTTAAATTTAATTTGGGCAAGCCAAACCACCTATGCCCCCGGCGATACCATTTGTATCCCTGCGGGGAACTATGCCGGAATCCGCTTTTATGATTTTGAAGGTACCGCTGCCAATCCACTGACCATTATCAACTGTGGTGGCCAAGTGGTCCTTAACGAAACGGGCTACTCCGCTATAGAATTACGGGGCAGTAAATACATTCACTTAACAGGTACGGGGGATGCCAATACCACCTACGGTATTAAGGTAAACGGCACCAGTTCTTGGGGTATGGGTTTGGATTTGAGTAAATTTAGTTCTGATATTGAAGTGGATCATCTGGAAATTGCCAATGCGGGTTTTGCGGGAATCATGGCCAAAACCGACCCCCACTGCGGGGATTCCAACACTTGGCGCAGTAATGGGTTTATTATGAAAAATTTGGATATTCACCATAATTATATCCATGATACGGGCGGAGAGGGCATCTACATAGGCTTTAGCTTAGGTTATAAGCTGGACGTGGGACGCACTTGCAATGGGGTTCCTATTTATGGCCATTGGTTGGAAAATGTAGATGTACACCACAATATTGTGGAAAATACCGCTTGGGATGCCATTCAGCTCAACCTTGTTAGGACCAATGGAAAGGTACGCGATAATTATATCTATAACTATGGCACGGATGGTAGGTGGGCACAAGCCTATGCTTTAAGTATTGGTGGCGGCATCTATGAAATCTATAACAACTACTGTGAAAATGGCCCTTTAAAAAAAGGTTGGGGCATGCAATTGATCAATGGGGACAGTGGCACCAAAATATTCAACAATGTTATCATAGATCCAAAGTTACATGGCATTTTTTTACATCCACGGCATGAATTTTCAGATCCACAAGAAGGGTACTATGTTAGCAACAATACCATTGTAACTCCGGAGAGGTCCGGGATCCACTACAATACGACCATTTTACACCCTATTGATCCGGCAGACCTGCACAATGCGCAGGAAGAAGTGCCTACCTACTTCACCAATAACCTTATCATTGATCCGGGTTACGACTTTGAAAACGGTAATACGTGGAAAGGAAACCAAGAGAGTTATATTGATTTTAATGAAAAAATAACTAGGGACAGCCTACTTAATAACATCTATACAAATATTTTGACACGGCAAGCCGACAGCTTGGGACTTACAGATATCGCCAACCATGATTATAGTCCCAATACAGCAAACTCAGCGGTAGTAGACGCTGCTACGGACCATAGTGTTTGGGGCATCACTTTTGACCTTGACAATACGGCAAGACCCTCTGGCAACGGTTTTGATATTGGTGCCTATGAATACCTACAGACCACCAATCTTAGCATCAGGATTCCCGCACTCACGGATGATGGGGCTAACACAGCCACCTTATTTTATCCCAATCCCACAAATCAAAGTTTTAGATTGGTCAATACCAATTTTGAGAATTCCAACATGCAGGTTCGGTCTTTGGATGGCACCCTTTTTTATAGTGGTATTTATCATATGGGAAAGGCGTTTACGGTAACCGCATTCCCATCTGGGCACTATGTCATCCAGCTATTTTTTAAGGATCGCCAAGAGACGCATCGTTTGGTGGTCCCTTAGTCTGCAGTTATCGTTTCTATTTCCAAGGCTTTCATGGTTTCTTCCATAATAGACGTTTTCTTATAAAAACGCTCATTGCAAAACGGAAAGGGTTTCCCAGGTTCCCTTGGCGGTGGTAATGCCGTGTATACATCTACCGAAACATATTTAAAGACACCCAAGTTGTTCAAATGCATGGCTACCATACCATCATCGCAACCGGATACCGCTTTTAAATCCGTAGGATAACCTACCGGTGCCAAGGCTTCTTTTCTGTAGGACATGGCTACCGCCCTAATAAACTTTATCCGGTTGATAAAACTTTGCGAAAGCTTCCATTTAAAATAGCGAACTTTTAGCCAATTTCTAAGGTTCATTTTTGGTGTCAAACCAAAATCATGGATATAGCTTTGGGACACGGAATAACACATCACAAGATCTTTGTCCTTAAAAAAGGGCAATACCATTTTATCCACATAGTACGGATCGTAAATGGAATCTGGATCCATAGTACAGATAATTTGTCCCCGGGCGGTCTCCAAACCACGTTGCCTCGCATGGGTTATTCCTTGGCGCCCTTCCTTTACCACTTTGGCCCCTACTTGCGCCAAAATGTCCAAGGTTTCCTTATCTGCGTTATTATCGATAAAAATAACCTCGTACGGAATTATGGTCTTCAGGTATGAAAGCGAGAAAAGATGTGCCAATAGGTGCTGTTTTGCCCGGTACACCGGTACGATCAAACTAGCAACAGGCTTTTCTACTTTGGACAGCAATCCAAAATAATGGGTTAAATGCGAAAGCGCCTCGGTCTCCAAAGTATCCGGGGTACGGTCAAAGTATTTCTTATAATAGGTAACGTGCATAGTAATGGTCTTAAATTCTATCAGAACTTAAAATATAGTCTGTTCCGGTTAGGCTCATAATCTCGGCGATGTCCATATTCTCCCTTCCAACAATGGACAAAACTTTCTGGTTTACCGCTACTTCCCTATAAAGTTTCTCAAAGAAAAGCGCCGCGGTGGAATCCATTTCCACTACTTTTTCAATACTGAGCACTACAACATCATGGGATTCGAAGACCGAATCAAAATATACCTTGAGCACCCCTAGATTTTGAGAGGTTACGCTTCCGCTAATTTCAAAAAGTCCGTGGTTTTCCAGAATTTCTAAGGCCATTGTTTTCTTAATTTAAAAGTTAAATTGGTTATTAAAGCCGTCTTATGCATTAGAAAATTTATTACGCCCTGAAATCGTTTTAAAAGCCGATGTTCCACTACATTTTTAAGTGTAACCAGAACGATGCTATGGGTAAACTTGGAAAATGTCAGCTTTTGGTACGCCTTCAAGGCTCATCACAAAGTTCTAATGCATAATACGGGTTAAAGTAAATTGAGTCTTTCCATAAGGTAGGGGCGTTGCGACCTACTTATGGGGATTACGCTCCGGTCTATCAATACGCTATTATCCTGAATATCAATGATTTTTGTATAATTGATAATATAGGATCTGTGGATTTGCATAAATAAGGTTTGCGGGAGCTTGTCCTTGATTTTTTTTAAGGTTGAATGTACCCTATGTGTTTCGTTAACGGTCTTTATTTCAATATAATCCCCCTGTGCTTGGATCAATAGAATATCCTTAAAGTTCAGTTTTATCAATCTCCTATCAATATTGATATACAGATGTTGTTCTTTGGCGGTAGCGTCCATTCCGGTAAAAGTGAAATTATCCTCGCCGGCCATGACCAAACGGGATGCATTTTTGAGTTTTACCAGGGTTTTTTGAAATCGTTCCGGATTGATGGGCTTTACCAAATAGTCCACGATAAATTCATAAGAATAGGCCTCGGCGGCAAATTCCGTATCCGAGGTAGTAAACACCACCCGTGGCGGATTCTTTAACGTCTGGATAAAATCGATTCCCTTTAAAATGGGCATGTGGATATCCAAAAAAATAACATCCACAGTATGTTGGCCCAAAAACTTAAGCGCCTCCACTGCGTTCGGAAACTGTGCGACCACCTCCAATTCTGGACTGATCTCGCACAATTCGGCGACAATGGCCCGGGCCGTTGCTTCGTCATCTACAATAATACACTTCACGATACGTAATTTTTAAAAATGAATGCTTCGACTGTCTGGAGCACCCTAAAAAAGTCCTCCTTTAATTTCATCTCCCCGTATTTTAGGTCCTCTTCATACTGTATGGCCATTTGATAACTGCCGTTCATACTCAGTATTCCCAGCTTATGCTTGATCTTATGGACCACTTTCCCGGCCTCTTCTAGCTCTCCCGAACCTAAAAAATTGAGGTACTCTTCTTTTTCCCGGGGGAACTCATCTTGAATGATGTTCAAGAACTTTTTTTCAAATTCCTCATTGCCTCCCGCAACTTCTTTAATGTAGTTAAGATTTGGTGTTTCGGTCATTATATTTGGGTTTTAATGGTAAAGAAAAATGTGGTCCCTATACCCTCTTCAGAAGAGAGCCAGATATCCCCTTTGTAGTAATTGATGATTTTTTTTACCAAGGCTAGACCTATTCCGGTCGTATTGGCTTTATTCTCCAGCTTTTTGAACATTCCAAAAATCCCGGCCTGTAGGTGTGGCGGAATTCCCTTTCCATTGTCCTTTATGCTGAACAACCAATGATTCCCATCTTCTTGGGCCTCAATTACTATAAATCCTTCATTCTCATCCTCAAGTGCGTTTACAGCGTTCATGATCAAATTTTTGAACAACTGTTCCAAACGGTATTTTCCGGTATACAGCTCCGGTAGCTTGCCTTTTATAACTATTCTTATTTGTGATGGCACATATAGGGTATGCTCGATCTCCCGGATCAACATATGTACATCTACGTTCACCATTTGCTCTTCCAAGGAGTCAATGGTGGCATGCCGCAGAATGCCGTCAATAAGATTGTCCATTTTGGCCAAATTTTGAAAAATAAGGTCAAAACTGTTTTTGTTGCCGTCCTTAATCTCCGCATGACCGTCTTCCAATACCCAGCTTACCAAGGAATGGATATTCCTTATGGGCGATTTAAGATCGTGGGAGACCATATGCGCGTAATTGTTCAACGACTCGTTTTGCTGCTCCAAATTGCGAAGTAGCGAATCTTTTTCTGCGGTCATCTCCACAATCTTATAGGTCTGGTTTTCTATGTTCTCTACCAGACGTTGCGGGTCAAAACCAAGGTCCGATTGTTTTTCATTGGTTTTGTTCTCCATAAACATGACCGCCTTGCTCAAGGTTTCCAGCACCTTTCGCTGACTTTCCGTTTCTTTATTGAGCCTTTTGTTGGCTTCATAAAGTTCTCTGGAGCTTAATGTTGTGGCACGCTGGATCATTTGTAACTTTTCATCATAATCTGAATAGGATCTATCGACGGCCTCAAAAAAAGCAGCGATATCCGGGTGGTCTTTTAACTCCTCCGGAAAATAATTTTTTATTTGTCGTCCTAACAACCTATGCATCTATTCACTCATTAAGGTTAACGTCATGGTCTGGTTGTGCAATTGGCACGCATTGCTCCCGGTAAAGGGGGCCATTTCGCCATAGGAATAAAATCCGGTGACCTTTGCCTGTTGTCCTACGATGTCCACCACTTCTTCCACTTCTTCCTCTACCCTACCGGCAAGCACTAATTTTCTACCTACGCAGCTTACCAGCAGTGCCAACTCTGGGGATTTATCGCGGCCTGCCATAGCTTGTTTTGCCGCATTGCAGGCCCCATTGGCAATATCATCCATTGTGGACATCATCAATTGCACCTTAGCGTCCATAGGGACATCCCCGGCAAGTATCATGGAATTCTCCTCTTCGTCAATATTCAAAATGGTGCGTACCAAAGCTTCGGAATCTTCTGATTGCTGCACCCGTAGCGGATATAACAATGCTGCTTGGGGCAGTTCCGCCGCCTTCTCGCCCAAATACGTTTTATACAGGTCCAAGGCCGGTTTTCCATCGATTTCGTAAAGCACGTTGCCAACGGAACGTGTAATAGTGCGTTCTGGGCCAAAGGGGGTCCAACCGCCATAATTGGCATAGGAAACCTCTAAAGTAGGTCCGTAGAAACCTATGGCAACTACCTCTCCTTGCTTGGGGTTTTCATTGTGGGAGGCCAAGGTCTTTTCAAAACGGGCCCCATCACCACACAAACCTCCGGTTATGGAAGATGTAAAATCCGCATCGGATTCCAGGCCTTCTATCAAACCGCTACCATTTACAAAACTGCCATCGGACACTATGAATACATGGCGCAAGCCCTCTTTATCAAACTCTTTGGAAATGGCACTGCCCAGCGCCTCTATATTTTTATAATCCATGAAATTCTTGTTCACGATATGGTAGCTTGTCTTGGCAAACTCTATGGCCGTTACCGTAACCGTATTATCCAAGACTTCCGCGCCTAAAATTTCTCCGGAAGTAGAACCAAAAACCAGTTCACCATCCGGATACATTTGCCGTACCTCATCATAAATGGTTGCATTTTCCAGAAGAAAACGATCACCAAAGACCAATACTAAAGGGGTGGTCAATGTATGGGCGTGGTCCAACCGCCAAGCACCGTTTTTTACTTTTCTAGCCTGATTAATCTTCATAAGCTCTTATTTTTTAAGGGTGAAATAAAAGGTTGTTCCCACACCTATTTCGCTTTCTAACCAAATGCGACCTTGGTAGATATCTATTATTTTTTTGACTATGGAAAGGCCTATTCCCGTGGAACGCTCGTTATTTCCAATGGATTGGAATATTTGAAATATCTTTTCGTGGTATTCTTCTGGGATGCCCACCCCGTTGTCCTTAATACTAAATTCCCAATGCGTTGGGGTTTCTTTACTTGCTATCTCTACCAAGCCGTCTTTTTTATCAATATTCACCACGGCATTGCTGATAAAGTTTTGAAACAACTGGTGGATCTTGGTCTTATCCGCCCGTATAACGGGCAGCTTATTGGCCATTTTTATACGTACATGATCAGGTATAAAAATGATTTCCTCAATACTCTTAATAATCCCATTGACATCGACATCGGTATTGTCCAAAGCCACGTTGTTCAGGGTAGAATACTTTAAAATGCCCGTAATGAGCTTATCCATACCCTCTACTTTTTCTACCATCATCTGCAGGTTGTACTGCCCACCCTCATCCAATTTGTCCTTGTAATCCTCATACAGCCAAGTGGCCAAGGCACTTACACTGCGTAAGGGCGATTTAAGGTCATGGGAAACAATATGTGCGTATTCTTGCAAACCCTTATTGCTTTCCTCCAACTCATTGACCAACGCTTGTTTCTGGATTTCCAGCTCTTTCTGCTTGGTAATATCCAAGTGGACCCCAATGGATCCAATGACCTTGCCGGCCTCATCATAACGCGGTGCGGCACTAATTAGCCAATGTCTTGTCTCCCCATTGTGCAAACAGACCGCTACCTCATAGGAATCGGATTTGTTGTTTCTCCGTTTTTCAAATTGTTCTTGGATTTTACTTCTATTGGCGTCATCCAAATTCATCGCGTCCATTACGTTCCTCCCCACCAGATCGTCACCGTGTATACCGATCATCTCGGAATACCTGTTGTTTACCAATAGAATCTCGTTCTGTGCCCCTATCTCCACCAAGCCAAGATTCATATTGGCAATAATGCTCCCGTACTTTTCCTTCTGTTTTTCCAAGTTTTTACGATAGTTCTTTTTTAAGGAAACATCGGTATAACTCCAGAGATGGCCTTTGTACACATCATCAATGAACAGGGGAATGTAATCGCGTTCAAAGGTTCTGCCATCTACCAGTTCCAATTCATCGGAGAGGGCAAGTTCCCGTTTTTGCAAGACGTGGTTTATTCTTTTAATGGTATGCTCCGGTTCCAAAAAGAGGTGTTTGTATTTCTGTAATGCCTTCTCACAATCCACCCCCATTAACTTGTGCGGGGCTAAAGCAATGCCAAAAAGATTACAGAACTTTTGGTTGGTCAATACCATCTTTCGGTTTTCATCTTCCAACAAAATTCCATTTTGTAGGTTGCTGATCAAGGAGGTCAAACGTTGTTCGGACTCCCTAATTTTTTCTTCCGATATTTTATCCTTGGTAATATCATCGATCATGGCTACCTTATAATCAATGTCCCCTTTTTCATTACGGACGGTACTGACGGATGTTTTTCCGTAGATGGTAGTCCCGTCTTTCTTATGGAATTTTCTGATGATGACAAACTTGTCCGTTTCGCCCCTGGCGTTATTTTCCAAAATGTCTTTGTACAGACTGATATCCTCTATGGTAGAGATGTCGTCCAAAGTCGCTTTTTTAAGTTCGAGCTCCGTATAGCCCATAAGTTCAATAAAGGTTTTATTGGCCTTTACTATAAAATTGTCCACAATAAGAAGAATACCTAAGGACGAATTTTCCACGATAATATCTTGCTGTTGCTTTTGCTGTTCCAAAAGCTGTTTTATCTCTTCTTCCCGGGTAATGTCCCTAATAACGCCTTGGGCGGCTATTGGTTTTCCTTCTTCATTATAAATAAGGCTTGCATTGATATTGACATATTTTTCCGTGCCGTGCTTGGTTAGGATACGCACGTTATAATTCTTTAAAATTCCTATTTGCAGTAGGGCTTTAAAGGATTCCACCGTGTATTCAAAATAGTCTTGGTGCACCATATCTGATAGGGTTACCTCCTCTTTGGTATGGTCAAAGCCTAAAAACTCCTTGGCGCTCACGTTCATATTAATGACTTTTGTGGTCATGTCCATGACCACGTAGGGATCAATAATATTGACAAAGGCACTTTCTACCTTGGTGTCCTTCTTTTGCAAAAGCGCTTCCAAACGTCCGTTGGCCTCTTTTAGGTGCAAAGAGGCATCGTACAGCTCTTTGGACTTGCTTTCCAGCAGTTTTTCCGCGGACTTTCGCGCTTTTTTCTCCCGCAACAAAGCCCGTTCCAGTAAGGCAAGGTCCGTACTATTCATTTTGGATGATATCAAATTTAACTTCCGTTCCTGCTTCATTCAACAAGGTATAATCTACATGTACCCCTTTCTGAAAGTGTTCAAAGGTCTTTACGATCAGTCCGTGGGCCAAGGCGTAAAGCCCCCGGGACGAACTGTATATCATACTAAGGGTTTTCTCGGTTTTCTTAAGGATTTTAAAAGTGGGCAGTTCCGCATCCGGATAAAGTTTTTTAACATGGACATGGATATGGTCTTCAATGCTGTACAGGAGCCCAAGCGGATTCTTATAGCTATCCACCACTTCTGGATGGGATCGTACCAGTCCGTTAAAAAGGTAATGCCCAAAGGAATACTGTAAATCTTTAATGGAAATCTTGGTTTTTTCGCTCAAGGAGGTCAATAGGAGGACCATTTCATTAAAGTCATAGGTTCCTACTGAGGTATAGGCGCCTTCTGAAGGAAGGTTTGCCCCTTCAATAATAGCGTCTACGGTTGGAAGGCCATGTTCGGCCTCTACCATTTCCAAAAATTCGGTGAATACAATTCCTTTCATAATACAGAATATTATGATATAAAAGTAGGAATAGTACTACTTATGATAAAAATATTGTTGTGAAACGCTGATTTTTGTTAGGCTTTGATAAGTTCGCTAACCTCCCAATACGCAAAAACCTTTTTAAGTTTTTGTTCGTAATCCTCGTATTTTAAAGGTTTTATGATATAGCCCGCTATCCCTATCTCGAAACATTTTAATAAATCCGCTCGATTTTCAGATGTGGTCAAAATAATTGTGGGTAGGTACTTTAAACGTTCATCCCCTTTTAAGATATTCAAGAACTCGATACCACTCATACGGGGCATATTCAAATCCAACAGAATAATATCCGGAAGGGGGGTATTCTTTAGGATATTCAAGGCTTCTTCTCCGTTTTTAGCTTCGGTAATTTGGTGTTTTGTGTCGAACTTAGAAATTGCACGTTGCAACTTCATGGTCTCGATCATATCATCTTCTATAAAAAGTACGTTCATGACCAGGGATTTTTATACGTTACAAAGATGGAGCGATCAAAATCAAAATATAGGCTCCAAACGGTTAAATGGAATTTGCCTTAGATGAACGGCAGATTTCCTTCGTTTAAATTAGTAAAAATATTCTTACAAATTCGGTCATACCCCATACTTATTGGGCTGCTTCCAATTCTTTGCGCAGATACTTGGGCAGTTTGGCCACTACCAAATCATAGGAATGGTCAATGAGTTCTGTAATCAGCTTAGGTTCCAAACGCTCCAACAACAGGGTGTTCCAGTGTTTTTTGCTCATGTGGTAGCCGGCCGTTATCTCCCCGTCATAAGTTTCCCTAAGTTCCACCGAACGCTCTGGGTCGCACTTAAGGTTGGCTTGCGCGGGCAAGCGTTCCAAGGGTACCAAGGCGTACATTTTTCCCAGTACCTTAAACACCAGGGTATCCCCATCAAACGGAAAGGATTCTGTAGTTCCTTTCTTGGCCATACAGTATTCCCTAAAAGCTTCTACGTTCATAGCCCATTGGAATCATAAACGATTACTTTTTCCCATAGGTCCTTGCAGGCCGCTATAAAATCCAAATGGGGCTGCTCTTTTTGATAACCTTCTTGCGCTTCCGCAGATTCAAAGGTGACAATTAGGGAATAGGTGAACGAACCGTCCACAACCTCTCTTGTCGCCTTTGGTGGCGTTCCAATAAAATTGGTCTTGGCGTAGGCAGAATTGTCCAAAAACTTTTTCAGTTCCATTTCAAACTTTGCCCGGTCTTCTTGCTTGTCCGGATTCTTAAACCAAAAGTAAACGGTATGCGCAAAGGCAGGATCAAAGGTCTTTACGGTATCACTTTCCTGGGCCGTCATTTTTATAAAACAGCCGACAAAAACAAAGAGGAATAAAAGGTTACGTATCATTTTTTTTCTATTAGTGGTTTTTCTTTAGGCTCAATTTCCAAAGCGGAATAATCCAAGGTCCAGCCAATGGTCTGTACAATGTTCTCAATCAGCAAAACGGCTTGCAATGCTTCTTTTTTGGCGGTATCGATCAATCCGCTTTCCGGAATTTTTTCCCGTATATGCTGCTTTGCGTTTTGGTTGAGTTGGGTAAGGTCGTCTGGGGAAAAGGAATTAAAGAGACCGTTCTTTACATCATAAAACTGGATATCCGGTTCAATGGAAAGTATCTCCGGTTCCGGAAACTGGGTAAGCACCACCCTCTTTTTATCGGTATCGGCCGTCAGCTGTATTTTCTTAAGATCATACCCAATTTGGGCTTTGGCATTAATGACCACAAGGGCTTTTTTCTTGCTGCTCAAAATGCTCATAAAGCCATCCTTGATATTCTCGTACCTATAGATTTCCGCAAAATCGCCTTCCACGGAAACCAGTTTGCATACGCTTTTGATCTTATCCAGGATTACGGTAGATTGGTGTTGCGTTAATTCCTTGCGCTTCTTTTTGGTAAACAGGCCATAGAGCCAATACATGAGTATGGCTCCCAAAATCAATCCTAAAAAAACTTCTATTAAACTATCCATTTTTCTTTCCTATTTCCCCTAGATGGGTATACCTAAAGCCCTTGTCATATTTTAATCCATACCCAAATATCCTATCCATGGCCGCATGGGAAAACAAAATAATCCCAATCAACTCTAAAATAGGCATATCCAAATAAGTACGCCCTATTAGAAAGAGTAAAATAGCCAAACCCCTATGATGGAACAGATTGTAGGTAAAAGCTCCTATCTTGTTGCCCGCTGCATATCCCAACATACCCACATCCGGTGTGAGCAGCAACACAAAAAACCACCACCAAGAAAAATCCAATTGCATAAATAGGTAAAACCCCAATAGCAAAAGCATCACTTCCTCCAATCGTATCGTAGTTTTCATCATCAACTTATTTCGTATAAAATAGGCCTGCTAGGGCTGGCATCGTTCTCTATGGGTGCCACCTGCAAGTTTAAAAAATAAGTGCCATCCGTTATGGTATTGGGCACATAAATAAATTCCGTTATGGTTGCTTGCATTCTAATGCTGCCATGAACATCCCAAAAGGCATGATGGCCGGCCAGTACCCCTTCGTCTTTTTCCCGGTCCACGGAAGGCAAATCCAATAACAAATGGTCCACCCCCTTATTTCTTAAAAACACCACGGCCTCCTCTTGTAGGTAAGGCGGATTGGTATGGGAGTACTGCGTGCTTTTTTTGTTTTCCATATTGGGCAGGGTCCTAATAACCACTGCCTTTCTTTTTTTGTTACCCAAAGCGTATTGCAGCTGCTTTTTGGACACCACAAAATCGTCCCCCATTTTTTCCGGGGCTACCGTTATCAACTCCGCCAAAAAGAAAAACTGTTTTAGGTTTTGGTTGATGGAATGTATCTGCTTGGTAATATGACCCGCGCATTCCGTATGGGTCACATGCGAATGGGGGTTGAACCAAATATTGTTAAAATTGACCGATGCCCCTGCGGACACCATCCCCACAAACCCTTCTTCTTCATGGGGGGTTATCGTCGGTGGCGGCAAATACCACGCACTTACATTTTGGTCGGTTCCTTGCAAAGGAATACTGATATCCAAGGGTTTGGAAAGGTCTATTTTATAGTTTCTGGAATTGTGTTTTACCGTAGCAATCATGACCGATACTGTTGTTAGCTTGATAAATTTACCATAAAAAGGTCTGATGCGATTCCATCTGCCAAGAACTTTCCTTTTTTGGTGGTCAAAAGGGTATCCCCATCCAAATAAAGCAAATGTTCTTCCACATATCTTTGGGATTGCAGAAGCAGGTATTCTTTATACTTTAGGCCGTACTCTTGGGCTATGCGCGACAGGGAAACTCCCCAAATGGTCCGTAAGCCGGTCATTACGTACTCATTGTACTTATCCGTAGTCGAAAGCAACTCCACCTCCATGGGCAGTTCGCCCTGGGCGATGGCCTTTATATATTTTGGATTGTTATTGCTGTTCCATCCCCTTCTTGTACCATCATAGGAATGTGCCGATGGCCCGATACCCAAATATTTTTTTTGCAACCAGTAGGCCGTATTGTTTTTAGAACGATAACCCGGCTTTCCAAAATTGGATATCTCATAACAATCGAATCCAGCCTTCGTAAGTACCTCGTTTAAAATATTAAAATGGTCTTGGGCCACCTCGTCTTCAACGGGTTGGATCAGTCCTTTGTCTACAAACTTGGCCAAGGCCGTTTTAGGTTCTACGGTAAGGGCGTAGCTTGAAATATGGGGGATACCAAAAGAAAGCGCCTTTTCAATGTTTTGACGCCAACGCTCATTGGACATCTGGGGCACCCCATAAATTAGATCTATGGAAATATTATCAAAATATTGAGTGGCCAAGGTGATGCACTGTTCCGCCTGTTGGGCATTATGGGCACGGTTCATCAGTTTTAAATCTTCTTCAAAAAAAGACTGTATCCCAATACTCAACCTATTGATGGGACTCTGTGCCAAGGCATCGATTTTATCTTTTGCAAGGTCGTCAGGATTGGCCTCCAAGGTAATCTCCGGACTGTCCGATACCGTGTAGTTTTTGGTAATGGTATTTAAAAGAAACCCTATTTCCTCCACTTCCAAAACCGAGGGCGTACCCCCGCCAAAGTAAATGGTTTCTACCAATTCCCCAGCATATTCTTCTTTGCGTAAAACGAGTTCTTTGGCCAAGGCCTGTACCATGGCTTCCTTCTTTCCCATCTGGGTGGAGAAGTGAAAATCGCAATAGTGGCATGCCTGTTTGCAAAATGGAATATGGATGTAGATACCGGACATAGTAAGTTGTCAGTGGTTAGTAGTCAGTGGACAGTAGACGTAAAACTTTTCATCATCTTATTTAGATCAAACTTTGCTGGATTGTTGATCATAAAATGTAGCAGTTTACCAACTTCCCTAGATTGTTCCATCAATGCGTCACTTACTTCTTGTCCTAGGTATCCACTTGAATGGGAAAATTCCAACCAAGTCTGGGTTTCCAAGTTTTCCGCATCACTATCCGTTAGCTTGCTTATAAAATGTTTTTGATACCTTTTTTTTGCATAAGATTCCGCAATATTGACAGCAACACTTCTGGAAGAACGACGTATTTGATCCGTAAGGGAATAGGTTTCCTCTTTGAGGAATGTTTTGGATACCTCAAATATTTCCATTGCAAGCGCAAAGGCTTTTTGATAGGCAAACAAATCTTGGAACTTTTTCATGTCTATAGTACGTTTATTTCTTCACGGTTATCCTGGGCATCCACTTGTAGCCGCCCGCTCGCTGTTCTCTACAACCATTCATTTTTAATACACCACCCCCTGTTTACTTCTTACTATTTACTGTTCACTGTTCATTGTTTCTTGTCCACCCGTTTCTCATTTTGCTTTACAAAAGCTGCCCATCCCGTATAGCTTTTCCCTACCTCAATACGGCCCTCGTTGTAAAAATGGCAGACCGCAGCGGCAAGTCCATCGGTGCTGTCCAAATTTTTAGGTAATGTTTTTAGGCCTAAGAGCCCTTGGAGCATTTTTGCCACTTGTTCCTTACTGGCGTTTCCGTTGCCGGTAATCGCCATTTTAATTTTTTTAGGCAGGTATTCCGTAATCGGGATCTGTCTGGAAAGTCCTGCGGCCATGGCCACCCCTTGGGCCCGACCCAATTTGAGCATGGACTGCACGTTTTTCCCATAAAAAGGGGCCTCAATGGCAATCTCATCCGGGTGGTAGGTATCTATAAGTTCTATGGTACGATCAAAAATGAGTTTCAACTTGGTATAGGGATCCTCGTATTTTTTGAGCAGGAGTTCGTTCATTTGGACGAACTGCATTTTTTTGTTCAGCACTTTTATAATGCCAAAACCCATGATAGTCGTACCCGGGTCTATTCCTAATATGATTTTTTCCTTGGCCAAATTAGTTTTGGGTGTTAAGTAGTAAGGGCAAGCGGAATTTCATACTTACTGGAGTACCCTGTTTTATGGCGGGTGCAACGGTAGTTAAATCGTTAAATCGTTTGGATACCTCTTCATTAAAATTAGGGAGCAAGGCGTTGATACGTTCATTCTCGCCAATTTCCAAGACGGAGATAAAACCGTGCTCGTCAATTTTAAAATCCACAAAGAGGGTTTCGTTCACATCTTCTTCCACCTCAAATTTGGCATCCACAAAAACAGTACTAAAATAATCTGTCATATGGGTAATAAAACAATCGCGCTGTACCTTCTTGATCGCACTTTCATCGCAATCCTCGAATAACGGATAGGCATCCACATCATTCCAATTGATGTCCAACAACTGTTCCTGTACCCTATCCGCAGTGCGTTCTTCCTTGGATTGGAACAACTCACAGGAACCCAAAACAAACAGTATACCTACGTAAAACAGCTTTCGCATAAACACTAATAGAATTTTGCTGAAATTACGATTTTTACAGGAATCTAATCCGTGATATAATGGATTTCGGTCTTCAGTTCCTTGATTCTTTTTTTTGCCCGTTCTTTTAGGAAAGGGGGCAAATTCTTACTGTCGGAAATCAACTTTTCGTAATGGTTTAATTTGGTTTTGGGGTCTTTGTAATATTCATCCGCTAACACACAGACTTGCCAATGCGCAAATGGATTGGTTAGATCTTCCTGCCACGCTTTGGTGTAGTAGTCCAGGGATTCTTTTAAATCACCTTTTAATCGTGCAATTCTTCCTAGGTTTCGATACTCTTTATCGAAAATATAGCGTCTCTCTTTGATGGCTTTCTTCATATAGATCTCCGCACTATCCAGTTGTTGTTCTTTTAGAAAAACCTCACCCAAACCAAAATACGCGTCCCCTTCATAATTCAATATTTGCTCCAACGCTTTATAAGCCTCTTTCGCCTTATCTAAATTATTATTCTCATAATGGGAATACCCCAATTTTTTCCATACAAAGGGTTTGGTTTCCTTAAGTTCGATCAAACGTTG
>CALEYA010000173.1 GCA_937926215.1 uncultured Croceitalea sp.
GTGGTCATGTTGTTCTTGGTGAACAGTACCTTGCGCAGAATTGCGGAAGCTAATGGGGTTGAAGTTGTGAAGGCCAGTGCAGAAAAACGCACCCCTGTTTGGAAAGCCTTTGCGCAAAACCAATTCTTGGTTTTCTGCACAGTAATAGCCTTTTTGTTAGGTAGTGCTTATTTTGCGTATAGTTGGATGTCCCAAATTGGCATCGACCAAGGATATGCGCCAATACAGCCTATCCACTATTCCCATAGAATCCATGCTGGGCTTAACAAAATAGAATGTCAATATTGCCACTCTTCGGCACGTGTGTCCAAGCATTCGGGAATTCCTTCCTTGAATGTGTGTATGAACTGTCACAAGAACATCAACGAATATTCAGGAAATGCGGATGATGTGATTCCAGGAGATTTGGATGCAGGTTACACCAATGAATTCTACACCAAAGAGATAAAGAAATTGTATAAAGCCGTAGGTTGGGATGAGGAAAACCAAAAGTATACGGGGGAATCACAGCCTGTAGAATGGGTTCGAATCCATAATCTTCCAGATTTCGCCTATTTCAACCACTCGCAACACGTTACGGTCGGTAAGATAGAATGCCAGACCTGTCACGGACCGGTGGAAGAAATGGAAATTATGTACCAATATTCCCCATTGACCATGGGTTGGTGTATCAATTGCCATAGGGAAACCGAAGTGCAAGTAGCGGATAACGGCTATTACGATAAAATTCACGAAGAGCTTTCCAAGAAATATGGTGTAGAGAAGTTGACAGCAGCTCAAATGGGTGGTTTGGAATGTGGTAAGTGCCACTATTAATTAAAATGAAGTTATTTCAATAAGACGTATGGCATCAAACAAAAAATATTGGAAGAGTGAAGCGGAGTTGAATCCCAACGATTCCATTGTTGAGACGCTAAAACAAAACGAGTTTACGGAGCATATTCCGGTAGATGAGTTTTTAGGGGATAAGGAGAATCTTGCTTCATCCTCGACCAACAGAAGGGATTTTTTAAAGTACGTTGGCTTTAGTACGGCGGCCGCTTCTCTGGCTGCTTGTGAAGGGCCCGTTAAAAAATCCATTCCTTACGTAATCCAACCGGAAAGTATTGTGCCCGGAGTGGCAAATTACTATGCGACTTCCATTGCGGATGGTTTCGATTTTGCCAGTATATTGGTAAAAACACGTGAGGGACGTCCCATTAAAATAGAGAATAACGATAGGGCAAAAGTTAACGGTAGTGCCAATGCAAGGGTAAACGCCTCTGTACTTTCCTTATATGAAAGTACGCGAATCCAAGGACCCACTTTTGAAGGGGAATCTATTTCTTGGGAAGATTTGGACAACAGGGTTAAAGGTGGTCTAAAGGCCGCCAGCAACTCTGGAAAGCAAATAGCCTTATTGACACAATCGTATGCAAGCCCGTCCATGGCCAAACTAGCAGCTTCTTTTGCTGCTGCTTATGGTAATGTAAACCATGTGACTTATGATGCCATTGCCGAGGATGCCGCTTTGAATGCTTTTGAAGCAGCTTATGGTGAACGTGCTTTGGCCGATTATGATTTTGAAAAAGCAAGTTTGATCGTTTCTTTTGCCGCCGATTTCTTGGCCGATTGGCAAGGAGGGGGTTATGATTCCGGATACGCAAAAGGACGTGTTCCCAAAAACGGGAAAATGTCGCGTCATATCCATATGGAATCCAATATGTCCTTAACTGGGGCAAATGCCGATAGAAGGGTGCCAATGAAGCCATCGCAGCTTAAAGCCGCTTTGGCAAAACTGTACGGAAAATTGAACGGCAGTTCCGTTGGGGGTGGAGATTCTACCGTTGATGGTGTTGTGGAGCAAGTTGCGGCTGAAATACGCAAAGCAGGCAGCGATGCCGTGGTGGTTTGCGGTTTGAATGATGTTAATGCGCAGGCCGTTGTGTTGGCGATAAATACGTTATTACAGAGTAAGGCTTTTGATGCAAAGAGTCCAAAATACGTACGACAAGGAAATGCTACAAAAGTGAACCAATTGATCGCCGATATGAAAGCGGGAAAAGTTGGAGCATTATTGATAGATGGTGTAAACCCGGTATATTCCTTGCCAAATTCAGCTGATTTTGTTGAGGGCTTGGAAAAAGTAGGCCTAACGTTAAGCAGTTCCTTTGCTAATGATGAAACGGCGCAAGCTGTAAAATATGTTGCCGCGGCGTCCCATTATTTGGAGTCATGGGGTGATGTTGAAATGAAGAAAGGACATTATAGCCTGATGCAGCCCACCATCCGTGAGTTGTTTGATACCAGACAATTTCAAGCATCCTTGTTGAAATGGATGGGTAGTGAGCAAACCTATTACGATTTTATAAAAGAAAATTGGTCCACGGGAATCTTGAACGGTTCCAGTTGGAGCAAGGCATTGCAGGACGGTACCTTCTCAGGGGTCGTTCCTATGTTCGATACTGCTGATGCAGCAGCGGAAAGTACTGACGAAGCGGAAACAGAGGCTGAAGATACTACTGAAGTAGCTGCAGTTCCTTTGGCATCTGCCATACGTTCTTTAGCGAATACGACTAGTGAAGGTATGGAGTTGATGTTGTATTCCAAAGTGGGGATGGGAGACGGTAAGCAAGCGAGTAATCCTTGGTTGCAAGAATTCCCCGACCCAATAACCAGGGTTTCTTGGGATAACTACATTACGGTTTCCAAAGCGGACGCTGCGGAGCTGGATTTGATTAATGAGAATGTAGCCAATGGTGGATTGGACGGTAGTTACGTCAATCTTACCGTAGATGGTGTCACCATAAACAATATTCCTGTACTAATACAACCAGGTCAGGCAAAGGGCACTTTAGGTCTTTCTCTTGGATATGGTAAAAAAGCGGGAATGAAAAAGGAAATGCAAACCGGTGTGAATGCATTTCAAGTATATAAGAATTTCAACAATGTGCAATCCGCTTCCATTTCAAAAGCGGATGGTATGCACGAGTTTGCCTGTGTGCAGTTGCACAATACCCTAATGGGCAGGGGCGATATCATCAAGGAAACGACCTTGGAGATATTCAATTC
>CALEYA010000174.1 GCA_937926215.1 uncultured Croceitalea sp.
TGCTTTTAAAGTAGTTGTTCCATAAGTCTTGATAATCGTACTCACCAGTGGTAAAAGCAGCACTCTTTTTGGTTCTATTGTGATGAATCTCAGAAAGGTTCAAGGATACCAGTTCTACCCGTTCCAGATTATAAAAAATACCATAACCCCGTTTTACGTCATAAATCAACCATTGTTGGTCTGCGTAACGGTTTCTAAAATGCTTGGAAATTAGGGGCAGCACATCAAAGTCTGGTTCAATATTGGCAAAATAGATGTTATCCTTGGTCAATTGAAAACGTACGAACGCTTCCATACGGTGTTTTTCCCTGCCCACTTTTCTAGCCAATTGCGAAATGTACAATACGGTATCATCGGAAAAATCAACTTGCTTTTTCTCCTTTGTGGCCATTAATTTTTCGATATAGGAGAAGAGGATACGTTCAATCCCTTCGGTTTCACTTAAAAAAGCAAAATAAATAGTGCTGATGGCATTATAGCTTTTCGTCCGAATACCGTTCCATACCCGCTTGGCCTTTTCTACATTGGTGAAAATTGTTTCGGTCTCTGAGAAAAGTCCATTTTGGGTTTGCCCATTTTTTTGGATGTCCGCAACGTTCACCTTTTCTTCAAAAGCTATAAAAACAGCGGTCAGAAAGCCATTAAAGCTTCCGTCATAGATTAATGTTTTTGAATTTTCCATAGTGTTCCTTTTACTAGTATACCTTTTTAAAACCCTTAGCCGTTTTGCAACCTCTTTTTGATCAGGACCACCGATTTGCGTACCCGGCTTTTAAAACGTACAAAATCATAGCCCATATCTAGAACGGCTTGCCGTTTTCTTTCTAAATAATTCGGTTTTTTCATTACTGCTTCCATAATGTCTTGTTTAATGTTTCAAGCTATTGCGTCCTTAATTGGCAAACAGCGATAGTTGTGTACTGTACTGATCCCTAAACTTGCCAGAGGAGTTTTGTAAAATCATTCCTTTAATGCTATGCGCATCCAAATCCTTACGCACCCAGTTTCTGGAATCACAGATCATAAAATATTTGGCACGGTTGAGGGCCACCCCAATTTTCTTAAGGTGGTCCCAGTTCAGTTTTCTAAATTTTCTGGCGTTGATAATTTTATGTACGGAACGCATGCCCAAACCAGGGATTCGCGCCAACATCCGTTTATCCGCCTTGTTGACATCCACCGGAAAATATTGCAGATTACGAAGAGCCCAAGAAAGTTTGGGGTCTATATCCACATCCAGGTTAGGGTAATCGTTGTTTACGATCTCGTTTACGGTAAAACCATAAAACCGCAAGAGCCAATCCGTTTGGTACAACCTGTTTTCCCGTAACATAGGTACTTGGGAACCAATTGTGGGCAAACGACTATCCTCCGCTACCGGAACGTAACCGGAATAGTATACCCGCTTCATATTATAGTTTTTATAGTAATGGGTAGCGGAATACATAATATCCTTATCGCTTTCGCCCGTTGCGCCAATGATCATTTGGGTACTTTGCCCGGCCGGGGCATACTTTGGTGTACTTTTGATTAGTTTACGCTCGTTTTTATAGCGGATCAATTCATTTTTGACCTTAAGCATTGGTTTGGTGAAATCCTCATGCTTTTTATCCGGAGCCAGTAATTTAAGGCCAGATATGGTTGGGATTTCTATGTTGACCGACAAACGGTCTGCATACAATCCGGCGGCATACATCAATTCATCACTACAACCGGGAATGGATTTTAAATGGATATAGCCGTTGAAATTTTCTTCCTCCCTTAATTTTTTGGCCACGGCGATCAAACGCTCCATGGTATGATCGGGACTTTTAAAAATCCCGGAACTTAAGAACAAGCCTTCAATATAATTGCGCCTGTAAAAGTTGATGGTCAGATCTACTACCTCTTGGATCTTAAAAGCGGCACGTTTGACATCATTACTTTTTCGGGTAACACAGTAGGCACAATCAAAAATGCAATGGTTGGTCAGTAAAATCTTTAAAAGTGACACACAACGACCATCCTCAGTATAACTGTGGCAAATTCCCATTCCGGAACTATCCCCCAAACCTTTGTTGGTATTCGTGCGCTTGCTACCACTACTGGAACAGGAAACGTCGTATTTGGCGGCGTCCGCTAGGATATTCAACTTTTCTGTAATGCGTTCAAAATTCATAGTAGGAATTATTCCAATCAAAAATATGGAATTATTCCAATAAATGGAAATAATCCATAATTATTTTGGAAATAATCCAAAATCCCTATATTTGACTATGGAAAATGAATTGACCTTAAAACGATTTATAGAAGTCCGCAGGGATTTGGGCTATACACAAGCGGAATTTGCCAAACTTTTAGGCATTTCAAATACTACTGCGGATATTGAGCGGGGGCGTACTAAACTTTCCGGTAAAGTGGTTACCGAATTGTTACGACAGTTTAAGATAAACCCTATTTGGTTGTTCGAGGAAAAAGCGGCCAAACATTTGGAGCCTTCCCATACCCATGTTATCCCAAAAGTGGTTACCGTAGATAGTGCGGAGAAGGATAATATGGTGCTTGTCAATGCAAAAGCGGCGGCAGGGTACCCACAAAATATTGCGGACACCAGTTGGTACGAACAGTTACCGGCTTTTGATTTGCCTATTCCAGAATTTAGAAATGCTACGTATAGGGGTTTTCAGGTAGAAGGAGACAGTATGTTGCCCAATTTACAGTCCGGGGAGTGGGTTTTGGCGCGTGCCATTGAACATATTGACCATGTGAATGCCAATAAGATGTACGTGGTTGTCCTACAAGACTCCGTAATGGTCAAAAAGATAGACAGACGGCCCAACTCCAATAACATTACCTTGATTTCCCTTAACGAAACCTATCCACCTTACGACATCAAACCCTTTCAAATACAGGAAATATGGGAGGTGAGCAGTAAACTTACCTTTAATGTGGATGCGACTACGGAAACCGGCCTGTTACGCCAGTTACAGGCTTCTATGGAAGAATTGAAACAACAGGTAGGGGCCAAAAATCCCAATTAAACCGTCCCTGTTTTTATGGTGTGAGGAAGACTTGCGCTGGATAATCTAAGAAAGTCCGTGTATTGCACAGCCAGTGGGTATAATACCTCGAGGCCTACCTGACTCTAAATCAAAATTCGGTTTCGTATAAATGCCTTGCGGGCTTGAACAGAGGTAGTTTACTTTGTGATTAGGTGTTATATTTATGCCTAAGCCAATCAAAAATGAAACCATATCAGCTTGTATTTGTTTGTGTTCTTTTTTTAGGGACGTACTTTATAAAGGCCCAAGAAGCAAAGGACACCTTGCAGGTCGCGTACACTCCTGCACCCCCATTTATCATTCAAGACGACGGATTGTTGGAAGGCATCAATGTCTGGCTTTGGAGACAGGTAGCAAAGGATTTGGAATTGGAATATGAGCTGGTGCCCATGGAATTTTCCCAAATGCTGGATTCCTTAAAAATGGGGAAGGTGGATGTCAGTATCAATCCGTTGACCATCACTGGGGAACGCAGCAAGTCCATGGAGTTCACCCATTCCTTTTTTGCATCACATTCGGCTATTGCCATTGCCCAAAAATCGTCATTACAGAAGGTAAAACAATTCTTGGGATCATTCTTCCATATCAATTTTTTAAGGGGCTTTCTGCTATTGCTGGTTATCCTCTTCTTTTTTGGCACCCTGACCTGGTTGGCGGAACGAAAAGGGAATCCAGAAGATTTTAGACCCGGTTTTAAAGGCATTTGGGACGGTATGTGGTGGTCCATGGTCACCCTTTCTACTGTGGGTTATGGCGATAAGGCGCCCAAGACGCGTTTGGGAAAATTAGCCGCAATAGGGTTAATGTTCAGTGGGTTGCTGTTTGTATCCGGATTAACAGCAAGTATAGCCTCTAGCCTTACGGTAAATCAGTTGGAAAGCGGCCAAGATAATTTCCAATCCTTTAAAACCAAAAAAGTAGGGACGGTAAAAAGCTCTGAAGCAGGGGATTTTCTTAAGGCACATTTTTTTAAGGATGTACAGCTATACTCAGGCGTAGTCCCTGGCTTGCAAGAATTAAAAGAACACAAGCTGGATGCGTTTATTTATGACGAACCTATCTTGCGTTACCGTATTAAAAAAGAGGTCTCATTATCGGAATTAGAGGTGCTTCCCTTAAAGTTTGATGTCCAGTTTTATGCTTTCGGCATTAAAAAAAATGCGGTAGGGTTGGAGCAAGCTATTTCCCAGCGTATTTTAGAATTAATAGAAACC
>CALEYA010000175.1 GCA_937926215.1 uncultured Croceitalea sp.
TATTCATCTAGAATAACAAAAAAGCCCCAACGCAAAACGTTGGGGCTTTTTAATCAAATTGTCTTCTGTTTAAGCCTCAAAAGGCTCTATTGAGACGAAAGACTTTCCGCCTGCTTTTTTATCAAACTTTACAAGGCCATCAACTTTGGCGTGTAACGTATGGTCTTTTCCGGCATAAACATTCTCGCCTGGATTGTGTCTTGTTCCGCGCTGTCTAACAATGATGTTACCAGCAATAGCGGCTTGACCACCAAAAATCTTTACGCCAAGACGTTTCGATTCTGATTCCCTACCGTTCTTAGAACTACCTACACCTTTTTTATGTGCCATTTTCTACGGTTTTATTTGTTATACTAGATGGTTAAGCTTATGCCTTACCACCGTCTAATTCGTCTTGCCATTTTTTTAGCTCGTCCCACTTACCCTCTGCGGCCAATTTAGCTTGCGCTGGCCAAGTGTCGGTAACATGGTTTCCACGAACATCAGCAATGATTTCAGAAATCTTTTCAGCTTTGGTCTTTGCCAAGTCTGCAAAGGTAGCAATACCCGCCGCTACTAAAGTAGAAGCGATTTTTGGTCCAATACCCTCAATTTTCTTTAAATCATCAGCTTTTGCCTTAGCAGGTGCCTTTTTGGCCGGGGCCGCTTTTGGAGCCGCTTCCTTTTTCGGAGCCGCTGCTTTAGGGGCTTCCTTCTTAGGTGCAGCTGCTGCCTTGGTTTTGGCCGGAGCAGCTTTCTTAGCTCCTTTGGCTACAATGCTTTCAACGATAATCTCCGTCAAAGATTGTCTGTGTCCATTTTTCTTCCGGTACCCTTTACGTCTTTTCTTATGAAAGACAAGTACTTTGTCACCCCTTAGGTGCTTAACGACTTTGGCCTCAACGGCCGCACCGTCTATGACTGGGGCGCCAACAGTTACGCTACCATTATCATCCAAAAGAAGTACTTTGTCAAAAGTGACTTTCTTACCCTCTTCTGTCTGCAAACGATGAACGTACACTTTCTGGTCTTTTGCAACTTTAAACTGCTGCCCTGCCATCTCTACAATTGCGTACATATTATACTTAATTAAATTTAGTATTACCTGCCATTTTCTCAAATAGCGGGTGCAAATATACTGCTAAATCCTTAATCTACAAGTATTTTTTAGCAATGACGCTATTATTTTTTTAAATTATTGGGGGCTTTCAAAAACTGCATAAAAATGCGGATTAATAAGGCAATATTACAAATAGTCTATGGACTACCCTAAAAACCGCATTCCGTTTGAATTTGTTTGGACAATCCCCGGTTTTTATTAAAGTTTGTAAGTAGTCTTATACCGTAACGGGCCGGGAATAGCGTAAACCATAACTTGGCTTCAAGAGCCCCCATTTAGGAATTACCAAAGATTAAGGATGTTGAGGAATTTTTAGTTCCCCTATAAAATACGCATTAATAACATAAAATCTTGTTAAAGCCGACTGCCTTTTCCATAGCGGTATGCAAAACTTTTATATTCTTGTAACACGCTAGGCCAAAATGGCACTAATGGTGCGAACATTAATTTCAAACACATTTAAAAATGAAAAAAATAGTACTTTGTATGGGCTTGACGCTGGGCATTATTGGCGTAGGTACCGCACAAGAGGTCGCTTTTGAAGAATATGACCTGGACAATGGGATGCATGTCATCTTACACCAGGACAATGGGGCTCCGGTCGTCACCACCTCGGTTATGTACCACGTGGGTGGTAAAGATGAAGAGACAAGTAAAACGGGATTTGCCCACTTTTTTGAACACTTGTTATTTGAGGGCACCAAAAACATTGAGAGAGGTAAATGGTTTGAAATCGTTGCTTCCAACGGTGGACGTAACAATGCCAATACCAACATGGACAGGACGTATTATTACGAAACCTTTCCCTCCAATAATTTAGAATTGGGACTTTGGTTGGAATCTGAGCGTTTGTTGCATCCCGTTATCAATCAAATTGGTGTGGACACACAAAAAGAAGTGGTACAAGAAGAGAAAAGACTTCGTGTAGACAATTCCCCCTACGGAAGGGTTTTTGAGCAAATGTCAAAAAATCTCTTTGTAAAGCATCCCTATCGCTGGCAAACCATTGGGTCCCTAGACCACCTGGCTAGTGCCACGTTAGAAGACTTCCAAAGGTTTAACCAAATCTACTATATCCCAAATAATGCGGTACTGGTTGTTGCTGGTGATATTGATATCCCTTCAACCAAAAAAATGATCCAAGATTACTTTGGTCCTATTCCTAAGGGGACCGCGATTAAAAGGAATGCCTATGTAGAAGATCCCATAACCGAAACCATCAAAGCGGAGTTCAGGGACCCTAACATCCAGATTCCACTTATTTTACTAGGGTATAGAACCCCTGCCCAGACAGAACGTGATGCATACATCTTAGAGATGGTCTCCACCTACCTCAGCGATGGTAAAAGTTCCAAACTCTACAAAAAATTGGTCGACGAGAAAAAGATGGCATTGCAGGTCTTCGCTTTTAACGTAACCCAAGAAGATTATGGCTCCTATCTATTGGGAGGACTGCCAGTAGGCTCCACTTCCATCCAAGATATTAAGAAGGAAATCGATGAAGAAATCGTTAAACTGCAAAGCGAATTGATTTCAGAAAAAGACCATCAAAAACTGTTGAATAAATTTGAGAACAATTTTGTAAACTCCAACAGTAACATTGAAGGCATCGCCAATTCCTTGGCCCGCAATTATATGTTGTACGACAATACGGACCTGATTAATTCTGAAATTGAAATTTATCGCTCCATTACCAGGGAAGAAATCCAGCAAGCAGCCATCAAGTACCTACAGCCCAACCAGAGAGTGGAGTTGGAATATTTACCAGAACAAAAAGAAGCTAACTAAGATGAAAAAGATACTTTTATTTACGGTACTGTCCCTTTTTATGGCGGTATCTTACGCACAAATAGACAGAACAACACAACCTAAACCGGGACCTGCGCCAAAGATCAATTTGGACGAACCCAATACCTTTGAGCTCAACAATGGTTTAAAAGTAATGGTTGTAGAGAACCATAAGTTGCCTAGGGTTTCCATTCAGTTGGATATTGATAACCCGCCCATCCTTGAAGGCGATAAGGCAGGTGTATCCAGTCTTACTGGAAGTTTGTTAGGTAACGGATCTACCTCCATTCCTAAAGATGATTTTAACGAAGAAGTTGACTTTTTGGGTGCCAGCATAAACTTTGGATCCCAAAGTGCTTCCGCACGAGCACTTTCAAAGTATTTTTCCAGGATTCTGGAAATGATGGCAGATGCGGCTATCAATCCTAATTTTACCCAAGAGGAATTTGAAAAGGAAAAAGCAAAGTTAATTACTAGCTTAAAGGCTGGGGAAAACGATGTTTCCGCTATTGCGCAAAGGGCACAACTTGCCTTAGCCTATGGAAAAAACCATCCCTATGGGGAGTACACTACCGAGGCAACGGTAAACAATATTAACCTTACGGATGTACAAGATTTTTACCGTAACTATTTTGTTCCTGCCAATGCCTATCTCGTAGTCATAGGTGATGTTGAATTTGACAAGGTAAAAGAATTGGTTACCGCCGCTTTTACACCATGGACAAAAGCAACACCGCCTTCCTTGAGCTACACTAAACCTACGGACGCCCAGTATACGCAAATCAATTTTGTGGATATGCCCAATGCCGTCCAATCTGAAGTTATGGTGCAGAACTTGGTGAATCTAAAAATGAAAGACGAGGATTATTTATCTGCTTTGGTCGCCAACCAAATTTTAGGTGGCGGCGGTGAAGGTCGGCTTTTCTTGAACCTGCGGGAAGACAAAGGATATACCTACGGTTCCTATTCACGTTTAGGGGACAATAAGAACGAG
The DNA here is from genome assembly GCA_937926215.1 of uncultured Croceitalea sp. Taxonomy (GTDB): domain Bacteria; phylum Bacteroidota; class Bacteroidia; order Flavobacteriales; family Flavobacteriaceae; genus Croceitalea. The sequence continues at coordinate 3,882 of CALEYA010000175.1, forward strand.
CTTTCGCGCTTTAGGGCGCAAGCGCAGGTGCGTAATATGGTAACCGATAGTTCCGTGGTGGAAATTTTAAACGAAATCAATAGAATAGCGGAGGAGCCCGTTACCGCCGAGGAACTTAAAAATACCAAAGCAAAATATACAGGTCGTTTTGTCATGGCTTTAGAAAGACCAGAGACCATTGCCAA
>CALEYA010000176.1 GCA_937926215.1 uncultured Croceitalea sp.
GATGGCCTTGTAAAGTTTGATAAAAAAGCAGGCGGAAAGTCTTTCGTCTCAATAGAGCCTTTTGAGGCTTAAACAGAAGACAATTTGATTAAAAAGCCCCAACGTTTTGCGTTGGGGCTTTTTTGTTATTCTAGATGAATAAGTTCCCTTAGGATTTTATTTTTCAAGAATATCCGCAATAATTTTTAAATGATGGTTGGTGTGGATTTCCAAAAACCTACGGGTCTGGTCTCGATCCAAATTGTCAAATACGGAATGGGAATAAAAAGCATCTTCATCCAACCCTTGTATTTTGCTTAGGTTTTCCCTAGCAGCTGCAAGTTGTAATTTTAAACTGTCTAAAAGTATTTCATCAGGGGGCAGAACGGCCTTTGGCGATTTTGCAACTCCCCTGGGTATAATACCGGTAGTATGTACTACAACCTGCTGTATATTGAAGCTCGAAGTAAATTTATTGGGATCGGAACGTTCCAAGTTTCGGGATATATTGTTGATGGTTTTCAACGTATGATCCAGGTGCCAAGCAACGTCAGCACTCGATATTTCTTCATTTCTAACGGTCCTCTGGTCAAAATACTGGCTAATTCTTGTGAGTTGTTCGTCCAAAAAGTTCGCATCACTTTCTTTATTGTTTATGGTATAGCCTATTAGCATTACTCCAACAATGGTGGGGATAGCCCAAAATAGTTTTTTCATTTCCTAGGTAGTTTTCCAGCCCCACCAAATCAATTTTGGGGTGATTTCCTTTCTTTTCATTTTAAAAACTTTGGTAGTTGATTTTGGAGGTTTCTTTTTCTCCGTGGCGTTTGTTTTTTTCATGATTGATGTTTTTTTGATTGATGTGCATATATGACGCTTAAAATTGGAATTTGTAACCAAAATCTGGAAAAAAACCAATTTGGTTAACCTCGTCCACATTATTGGTCAATCTGTTGAATCTCCTGGCAAAGATGTTTTCGTTGGCAGTAACGTTCTGTAGGTCCAGAAAAAACTGATGGGAACGTTTTTTGTTCTTGTTGTTAAATTTTAACCCGAACTTTAGATCCCATCTAAGGTACGCTTCGTTCTGTTGGCTAAAGGCTTCATCTTCTTGCAGTATCTGGAATCCAAATTGTCTTGAGGCTTCCAAATCCACCGGGGTAACGAACCTGCCACCTGCAGTGGTCAATTTTGTGTCTATAAAAAAGGTGTTGGTTCCTGTTTTTCCCAATCGGAATTCCTTACCTGCCAGAAAATTAAGCACATACCCGTTGTTAAAAGGACTGTTACGTTCGATACCATCGCTACCTTCATATTTGCTTTCAAAAAAAGACCCGGTCAACAACGCATAGTAACTATTGCTAAAGAATTTCTCTACGGTAAATTCTATGCCTTGGTTAAAGCCCGTTCCTTCATTGACCAAAGAAACGCGGTCGTTTTCAAAAACAAAATCGGCCCCTTCCGTAAGGGTAGAAAAACTTGACGGTTCGGACTCCACACCTGCCCCTTGGATATCCTGTCTATAGACTTCCAGTTTTCCCCGCCACGCATTGCCCAATTTTACATCATAGCCTACTACCAAATGGGTGCTCTCCACAAAATCCAGGTTTCTGTTGGTTTGCACAAATTCCCCATTGATTTCTTCATTTAAGAATAGCGTGGGATACGGAAGGTTTTGGTAATGCCGGCCGTAGCCAATATTTATACTGTGATTTGAGGCAAAATTAAAGCTAAGAGCGCCTCTTGGACCTATGGCAAATTGTTGGTTTAAGGTACTATATTGCCCATGCAACCCAGCATTTAAGGTCAAGGTTTCCGTTAGGCGAAGTTGCCCTTGGACATAGGGTTGTAGTACACTCAGGTTTTCATCTATGTCCCTAAAAGTAACGAGTTCTGGAATTCCATCACCAGTAGTATCCAATTGTTCATTTCTATCGAGTAGTAGGTTCTGGAAGTTAAAGTTTTCCAATAGCAAGCCCGTCCTATAGCTAAACCTACTGTTTACTTTACTATTAAAAAGAGAAGAAACCGTGAGGCGTATTTCACGGTCTTCTGCCTCCGTAAAAGGAATGAGCTGTTCTTGAGGCGTATCCTTATCCAGATAACGTTCCGCCATAAAGTCACTATCGCTAAATGAGCCCGCAACAATTGTTCTTAGATAAGAGTTTTTCCCAAGGTTCCAGTTGTATTTAAATCCAAGAACACCAAAACGGGACTCAAAAAAGATGTTCTCATCCGCTGCTGCAAAGAGGTCGTCCTCGTCAATATCATCACCTAAAAAATCAATATCGGAAGTTCCTATGATCCCAAAAATGCTGAGTCTACCGCTATTCACTTTACCAAAATCCACGTTAAAGGAAACATCGTTATAATTGGGTACGGCAGAAGTCCCTCCGGCCCCAACGCCAAGTAGGCCTACCAAGGAATATCTGGCCGCTATAACAAAAGAGCCGTTTTTGGTTCCCAAAGGGCCTTCTGCTATGGCCTCCAGTCCGGTAAAAATTCCGGTTTGCAAGGTATACTCGTAGTTGTCGGGATTTCCGGTTCTAAAACCAAGATCAAATACACCGCCTATGGCATTGCCGTATTCTGCGGGAAATGCAGAGGTAATAAAGTCGGAGTTCTTTAAAAGATTGGGATTAAGGGCAGATACGGGACCACCCGTAGTACCCACGGAGGAAAAGTGGTTGGGGCTGGGAATGGGAATCCCTTCTAACCGCCATAAAAGGCCGGTGGGGGAATTACCCCTAACCACAATATCGTTTCTACTGTCATCTGGAGAGGAGACCCCTGCAAAGTTTGCAGCTAGCCTTCCTACATCACTACGCCCACCGGAAAACCGGGTAACTTCTTCTACCCCAAATTGCCGTGCGCTTACCTTTGCCAATTTGTTTAGGGCGCGGTCTTGGTTGGCTTTATTGGTAAGCACAACCTCGTCCAGTGTATTAAAAGATTCTTGTAGCGCAATGTTTAAGATGACATCTTTTCCAGAAGTGACTGCCACATTGGGGACGGTGACACTTTCATACCCAATATAGCTTATTTGAAGCTGTTGTCTGCCTACAGGCACATCAGTTAAAATAAACTGCCCATCAAAATCCGTAATGACACCCGTTGCCGTATCGGCATTTAAAAGTTGAATGGTTGCCCCTTCCAAGGGTTGTTCAGATTGCTTGTCGGATATTATTCCCTTGATAATGCCCGTTTGTGCAAACCCCAAATAACTAATGAACATTACAATTAATAAAACACTCTTTCCCATAGTTGTACTTTGATTTCCTCAAAATTGGGCTAGGATAGGGTTTTATGCATTCTGGATTTTGCTGTATTGTTCATTGTTCCCATAAGTCGTCGATTGCGACTTTAAATAGTATTTTTAGCTGTTTTGGGCACCGCAAACACTTTAAATTGAAAATCAACAGTTCAATTGGGATATCAACAATTAAGGCACGCTACACCTTTACACATATAGGAGTTGTGTATATTTAAAGTTGTAATGAAAAGAATATTCAATAAAAAAAATATACGCAAGTTTTTGTTCCGCTGGATGGTGGTCAATGTGGTGTTCTTTACCGTAAAATTCACCATGGAACAACACCAACATGAAGATGGTATAGCGGCTTTGTTTAACCCAACAAGTCTTTTTTATTATTTCAGTGCTTTTTTTCTTTTTATCTCCACTTGGGAAATCAACGACTATCTTTTAAAACGCCATAAAAAGTATTGCAAGCTCAACCTGAAGCGGAGTATAAAAATTGTGATCATCAATTTGGCCATTATGGTGCCCCTTACCGCATTGGTATATTATTTGGCACTTTTTCCTTTAAAGGATGTCATGGGAATAGTGTGCGTTAATCCTCCTCCCCAACAATTTGTTATCGATTTTTCCAGGGCAGTGGTACTTGGTTTGGCGGTTATTTTTTCAAATATGTTTTTCTATGCCATGAACCATCATGAGCAATTGGAAAAGCAGTTGGATGATTTACAAAAGGATATGCTGGCTTCCCAATATACCTCGTTAAAAAATCAGATAAGCCCACATTTTTTATTCAACAGCCTCAATACACTTACCGCGCTTATGTATGAGGATAGGGATTTGGCTTCTGATTTTGTCAATCGGCTAGCAAGCAGTTATCGGTATATTTTGGATAACCGGGAGCATGACCTTGTGAGCCTTAAAAAAGAACTTAATTTCTTGGATTCCTTTATTTTTATGATGAATGTTCGCCATAAAGAAGCGGTCAAAATAGGACTTACCATTGGGGTAGATCCAGAGAAATACCGTATTCCTACCTTGTCTTTACAAATGTTGGTCGAAAATGCACTGAAGCATAACTTATATAGTAGGGAAAGACCGCTGCTAATAAGCATTTCTACTATTGAAGGCAATGCTTTGGTAGTGCATAATAATTTACAAATAAGGGAGCTAAGGGAAACTACAACAAGTTTGGGCATAAAAAACATCAAAGACCGCTATGCTTTTTATACCAACAAAGATGTTTTGGTGAGGAAGGAGGAAACCTATTTTGAGGTGATTCTTCCTTTGCTGGATGAAAAGGTGACTAAAACCAAACTAAAGGCCATTTCTTAATGAAAGCCCTAATTATAGAAGATGAAGAGTTTGCTGCAAAACGGTTGGAAAAACTGGTGATGGAACTTGCTCCGGAAATAACTATTGAAGCCCAATTGAATTCTGTGGAAAGTGGGACCAAGTGGTTTTCAGAAAACCAACAACCGGACCTTATTTTTTTGGATATCCAATTGAACGACGGGTATGGATTTGATATTCTTGATGGTTTGGAAGACCATCCGCCCATAATTTTCACAACGGCCTATAACGAATTTGCCATACGAGGCTTTAAGTACAATGGCTTGGACTATTTACTTAAACCCATTGTAAAGGATGACCTTAAAGGGGCATTGGAAAAGTTCCGTAAAAATATCACCAAAAAACAAAACGGCTCGACTGAAAATATAACCCAGTTAAAACAGTTTTTCCAAAAGGAATATAAACATCGTTTTATGGTTAAGGTGGGCAATATGTTTAAGTCCTTTAACGTGGAGGATATCGCTTATTTTAAGTCCAATGAGGGTTTGATATACCTCCACACCCATAAGGCCCAAGTGTATCCCATTGAATATAGTATAGACCAATTGGAGGATATTCTAAATCCTGTCCATTTTTTTAGGATAAACAGAAAATACATGGTTTCCGTAAAGGCGGTGATGGAAATACACAGCTATTTTAACAGCAGGCTGTTATTAAAACTTTTGCCCAAAGAGGAAGAGCAGGTTATTGTGTCTAGGGAACGTACCACCAATTTTAAAAAGTGGTTGGATATGTAATCTAGGTCCACGTTTACCAACGTTGGTTGCGAAACCCGTTGATTTTTGCATATTCAATGGTAGCGGCCAAATAGTCGTTTAGATTGTACTTGGGGATGGGCAAAATGCTTTCCAAAAGGGTAGTGTCCCACTCATAGGGTTTTGCCGTTAGATAGGGCGTAAGGTGAACCCCAATGGTTTCATAATAGAACTGCTCCAAGGCACTTTCAAATTCATTCGCTGTTTCCAACAATTCTTCAGTAAGCTTGAAATTTTTAAAGTTAACGGTTTCCAGAATTTTGGAGATACCGGAAAAAATTTGGGTTCCCCTGGAATTAACGATGTTCAATTGCTCCACAGGGGTATCAAAAACTTTAGTGATTACCTTGGCCGCATAGTCCGTTGGAATAATATTGAGTTTACTGTTGGCATTCGCTTGAATACGCACCATATCATTGGAAGAACTTCTGTGGAAGAACTTGGCGAAAAGGTAAAAAACCATGTATTTGGAGATAAAAAAACTTGGGCTCTCCATAATGTTGCCCCCCAAAACGCTAGGGCGTAATATTTGAATGGCGATTTTGTTTTCTGCCCCTTCTTTGGTCAAATACTTTTCTGCGGCATGCTTGGAAGCTTCATAGAAATTACGGTACTCCTTTTGTTCTACGGCCACATAATTGTCTTTTAAAAGACCATCCAATTTACCTATGGAAAATGCAGTACTGATGTAGATGAATTTTTTGAGGTAGGGCGTATACGCTTCAAAAATACGTTGCGTAAACGTCAAATTCTCTTTGTAGATTTCTTCTTTACTATCGGGATGGACGGAAAGATTTACATACCCTGCCGAATGGATAAAATAATACAATTGGGACTGTTCCAAAAACCTCTCTGGATGCAAAACCTGGTCCGCATCTATAACGGATAATTTCTTGGCGATGGCTTCTTTGTTCGCTTTAAGAAAATCAGGGGCCATAGGACTTTCCAACATGGTCGCCACCCGATTTTGGGCCATAATCCTGTTTTTTTTGCGTACAATGAGGTAAAGCGTATCTATTTCTTGGAAGCGGGATTCCAAGAGCGAGAATAACACTTGGGAACCTAAGGTTCCTGTAGCTCCAGTTAAGATGATGTTCATTGCTTGCCTGATTGATGGGTGTAAATATCGCCCTAAAAAAATAAACCCCCACATGTGGTTTGGATGTGAGGGTTTTGTATTTGGATTATAGGTCTTAGTACCTGTAATATTCCGGTTTAAACGGACCTTCTACGGTAACGCCAATGTATTCAGCTTGATCTTGTTTTAGTTCGGTCAATTCCGCACCCAAACGGCCCAAATGCAGTTTTGCAACTTTTTCATCCAAATGCTTCGGCAACATGTACACATTATTCTCATAATTGTCGCTGTTCTTCCAAAGTTCAATCTGGGCCAGGGTCTGGTTGGTAAAGGAGTTGCTCATCACAAAACTTGGATGTCCCGTAGCACACCCTAGGTTTACCAATCGGCCTTCGGCCAAAATGATAATATCCTTACCATCAATAGTGTATTTGTCCACCTGTGGCTTTATTTCATCTTTGGTGTTGCCGTAGGTGCCATTTAACCAGGCCATATCGATTTCATTGTCAAAATGCCCAATATTACAGACAATGGCCTTGTCCTTCAATGCCCTAAAATGCTCTTCCCGTATAATGTCCTTGTTTCCGGTAGTGGTAATAATGATATCCGCATTTTCTACAACGGTTTCCAAACGCTTTACCTCATAACCGTCCATACAGGCTTGTAATGCACAGATGGGGTCGATTTCCGTAACGGTCACAATAGCACCGGCACCCCTAAAGGAAGCAGCGGTACCTTTACCCACATCGCCATACCCTGCAACTACGACACGCTTACCGGCCAACATGGTGTCCGTAGCACGCCTAATGGCATCTACGGCACTTTCTTTGCAGCCATATTTGTTATCAAACTTGGATTTGGTAACGGAATCGTTGACGTTAATGGCGGGAATAGGGAGCGTACCTTTTTTAACACGCTCGTACAACCGATGTACTCCAGTTGTAGTTTCTTCGGAAAGTCCTTTTATACCGGCGGCCAATTCTGGGTATTGGTCCAAAACCATATTGGTAAGGTCCCCACCATCGTCCAAAATAAGGTTTAAAGGTTGTCTTTCCTCCCCAAAAAAGAGGGTCTGCTCAATACACCAATTAAATTCTTCCTCGTTCATTCCCTTCCAGGCATATACCGGTACTCCAGCAGCTGCGATGGCCGCTGCGGCATGGTCTTGAGTAGAAAATATATTACAGGAACTCCACGTAACATCTGCGCCCAAGGCCACTAAAGTTTCAATTAGGACGGCCGTTTGTATGGTCATATGCAGGCATCCGGCAATTCGGGAACCCTTTAAAGGTTGTTCTTTTCCATATTCTTCGCGAAGGGCCATAAGGCCTGGCATTTCGGCTTCGGCAAGTTCAATTTCTTTTCTTCCCCAATCTGCCAATGTAATGTCTTTGACCTTGTAAGGAACGTATGGAATAGTCTTCGTACTCATTATGTGGTTTTATTTGTATAACTTCACTTTTATATGCTTAAGATTTTGGGTGAAAACACTTCTTTCTTAAGCTGCGCAAAGGTACAAATTACTTAACTCTTAACCGTGCCCATTTACAAAACCATAACAGTTTCAGAGGCTACCAAAGTCTTTATTTGGAAGGTAACCGAAACAGAAGAAGCCCTTGCGAAAGATATTAGGCTTACCAAACACTGTCAAAACCGACTTTTAGGAATGAAATCCCAACTGCACCGAAGGGCGTTTTTAAGCATACGCCATCTTTTTGCAGCAGCAGGTTTTGAGGATAAGGATGTGTATTACAGTGCGATGGGAAAGCCGTTTCTGCAAAACGGGCATCATATTTCCATTACCCACTCCTATAATTTTACCGCGATTATCGTGAGTGATACCTTGGAAGTGGGCATAGATATTGAAAAACGGCGCGATAAAATCCTGCGAATAGCCCATAAGTTCACGCCCTTGGAAGAATACAGAACCTTGGCGAATACGGCTGCGGTAGTTAGAAAACTAACTGTTGTTTGGGGAGCAAAGGAATCGCTCTATAAAATTTACGGACAGCCCGGACTAAGTTTTTTAAAGCATATCAATATTGCGGATTTTGCTTTTGACGATGGGAGAACGGAAGGACAAATTCATTTTAACGGAAAAAAGTCGTCCTATACCCTCCATTTTTTAGAGTTTGAAGGATTTACTGGAGTTTATGCCTTGCGACAAGTTTAGGGAATACAAAGTTTAGTAGTTTTGAAACCTGAAACCTGAAACCTGAAACCTGAAACCTCATGGACATCTCCGTAGAACTTACCTTTTCCCCGTTGCAGGACGATTTTGAAATCCATATCATCAATTTTATCAAGAAACTCAGGGATTCTGGAGTAACAATTTTAGAGAATCCTTTAAGTACCCAAGTATTCGGCGAGTATAAGCAGGTTATGGGGGTGTTGAACCAAGAAATTGAAACTGCTTTTGAGCTTATGGACAAAGGCTTACTGTTCTTAAAAATCGTAAAATCTGACCGAAGCGACTATGAGCCACATTTTTGATTGGATTTTTTCCCAGTATAAAGGGGTGCCCACGCATATTGTGGTATTGGAATTGGTAAGTGTCGTTTTTGCGCTGCTAAGCGTTTGGTATTCAAAAAAAGAGAATATCCTAGTGTACCCAACAGGGCTTGTGGCTACGGGTATTGCCGCATATATCTTATGGTACTATGGCTTGTTGGGCGATATGCTTATCAATACCTATTATTTTATCATGAGTATCATAGGTTGGTACTTGTGGACGCGTAAGGTAGATGCCACACACTTTATTCCGGTGACCAAAACCAACAACAAGGAGAAAAAATGGTCCATCATCCTCTTTATAGTCGCGGTCTGTTTTGTTTTTCTAGTGTATTATTCCTTGGAACGATATGACACTTGGACGGCCTATGTAGATACGTTGACCACCGCTATTTTCTTTGTTGGCATGTGGTTAATGGCAAAAAAGAAATTGGAAAACTGGGTGTATTGGATCGTTGGGAACATCATAACCGTGCCTTTATATTGGTACAAAGGACTTATTTTTAGTTCCCTACTGTATGCTATTTTAACGATTATTGCCTTTTATGGCTACCAAGCATGGAAGAAAAACTTGAACAAGAGCCCTCAAACCTTATTAAGGTAGTTTTATTTGGGCCGGAATCTACGGGGAAAACAACACTCGCCAAGGCTTTAGCATCCCATTATGATACGGAATGGGTGCCGGAGTACGCCAGGGAATACCTACAAGATAAATGGGACCGAGAGCAAAAAACATGTGAACCCCATGATTTGCTTCCCATTGCGGTGGGTCAAATGCGGTTGGAAAACCAACTGGCCAAACAAGCCAATGAAATACTTTTTTGCGATACGGACCTTTTGGAAACCAAGGTATATTCCGAAGCATATTATGTGGGCAGTTGTGACCCCATTTTGGAGAAATACGCGCTTAAAAACACCTATGACCTTTACCTGCTCACCGATATTGATATTCCTTGGGAAAAAGATGATCTTAGGGACAAACCGGATGCTAGGGAAGAAATGTTCGCTTTTTTTCATGATACCTTAAAGAAATACAATAGGAATTTTCTTATTTTAAACGGAAACAAAGAAGAACGTTTACAAAAAGCCATTGTTCAGATAGAAAAACTACGAAAACCTATGATCGATTTCACCTACAAAGACACCGCACAATTAAAAGAAAAAGGAATCTCTAAACAAAAGGTTTTGGATCAGATTGAAACCTTTAAAGAAGGTATTCCCTTTGTCCATTTAGAGAAAGCCGCGGTTATCAATGACGGCATCGTACATGTGGATGATGAGGATGCCATGATTTCTTATTTTGAAGGGAATATCGATGGCAAAACCATTTTAAAGTTCGTGCCCGCATCTGGTGCGGCATCGCGCATGTTCAAGGCCATGTTCAATTTTGTGGATGCCTACGACCCATCAAAAGAAAGCTTGGATGCCTATATTGAACGAACTGGCGACAAGGCGGTACAACAGTTTGTGGCAGCTATGGATAAGTTTTCGTTTTATGGGACCGTAATGTCCCGTATTGAGGGGAAGTATACGACCGAAGGCGAAAAAGCCCATGGTTTCGTAAAGGAAATGCTGTCCGAAGAAGGCTTGAATTTCGGATTTTATCCAAAAGGCTTATTGCCATTTCACCGCTGTAAACATGGCGGGGCAACACCTTTTAAAGCACACCTTAAAGAGGCCGCACTTTATGCTAAAACAGATGGTAGTGCCAATCTTCACTTTACCATTTCACCCCAACATGACGCTATCTTTAAAAAGGAAGAAGCTATCTCAGTACCTAGAATTTCACAAAAGACGGCAACGGAATTTCAGGTGTCTTATTCCTATCAAAAATCGGCTACCGATACCTTGGCCGTGGATATGGACAACCAACCGTTTAGAAATACGGATGGAAGCATTTTATTTAGGCCAGGGGGCCACGGAGCGCTCATAGAGAATTTAAATGACCAAGATGCGGACATCATTTTTATAAAGAATATAGATAATGTAGTAGTCGATAAGAATTTGGAAGCTGTGGCCAACAGCAAAAAAATGTTGGGGGGCTTATTGCTTACAATACAGCACAAAGCATTTGGGCATGTCAGGAAATTGGAAGCCGCCCAAATAACAACAGCGGTTTTGGAAGAGGCCAAACAATTTGTGGAAAAAGAACTGAACGGCAGGTTTCCCTCCAATTTTGATGCGGCTACCCATAAACAACAAGTGGCTATGGTACGTTCCAAGCTCCATAGGCCCATCCGTATTTGTGGGATGGTCAAAAATGAGGGCGAGCCAGGCGGCGGACCTTTTTGGATTACGGATACGGAGGGCAACACATCACTTCAAATAATAGAATCTGCCCAAATTGATATGGATAATCCGGGGCAGGTTGCCATTTTAAAGGATTCCACACATTTCAATCCCGTTGATTTGGTCTGTGCTGTAAAAGACCATCAAGGTAAAAAGTACAACCTGCTAGACTTTGTAGATCCAAAGCAAGGGTTCATAACGGGCAAGACCAAGGAAGGAAAAGAATTAAAGGCACTGGAATTGCCAGGGCTTTGGAACGGTGCCATGGCCCGTTGGAATACTATTTTTGCAGAAGTACCCCTGGTCACCTTTAATCCGGTAAAGACGGTAAACGATTTGCTCAAACCTTCCCATCAAGCATAACGTACGCTTTTAGAACATTATCCCGTAACCCATATTATAAGGGGTTACGGGATTTTTTTTGACCAAATGTGACCTTTTCAAAACAACCGTGTCTTATTTATGAAGACAAAAATTATGAAAGATATTATGACATCGGGAATTTTAGCATTGGGTTTACTGTTAACGCTACTTTTGGCAGCACCCATTTTAAACGATGTCGATGAAAAGGAAACAAACCTTCCAGTTGCATTGGAAGAAACGGTGAGGGAAGATATCCTAAACTTGGAAGTAACGGTTAGAAGAGAAATTCACACTCCGCTGTAGCCTATTAGGCAGGCGGATTTGGTTGGTTGATTTGGTTGAAAGGGCCGTCTCGTAGATTCGGTCCTTTTTTTAAACGATCACAAGACATAAATGAAATAAAAGCGGTGCTACACTAACCATAGTTTGCCCCTTAAAATTAGCTTAGCGCATATTTTATAGTGTGTTTCCCCAAATTAATTAAGCTAATTTGTTTAAAAGGCTGCAATTGCAGCCTTTTTTGTTTTTTATCCTAAATATTTTATAAAGTAACATCCAAGTGGATACATACTACGTAAATAATTGACCTTAATAAAAAACAAAGGGTTGTATTTAAATTGATAGTATGAGAAAAATTGTAATCGCCGCATTTTTGATAGCTTCCTTGGGACATGCCCACGGGAACGTCCTAACATCCACAATAAATAATGCCGTAACGGTTAAAATACCCAATACCTTTAAAAAAATAGAAGCCAAAGAACTACCACAAGCTGTGGTGGAAGCCTTGCTCAAGGAGTACCCTACTTCTAAACTAGGGGCGGCTTATAAAAACCATGAGGACAAGTACAAACTCATTATGGTATTACAAAGCGGTACCAGAAGGACAGTGTATATAGATGCCTATGGCCGTTGGTTAAAAGGGTAAAATCAAGAGCTTTATATAATGAACTCATTTAAACTTTTTCAATTGGCTAAAAAATTGCTCTTTTTAAGCCCGTTTTCGTCTTTTTTTTTCTTTCCGTAGCCCAGCTATGCAGCTCAAAAAAGTCTTCAGCAGGGTAAAAAACATCTAATTTTCGCTTCAATTCAAAAAGTTTAAATGAGTTCAATAACAAAGACCGCCTTCTATTACGAAGAACGGTCTTCTTGTTTTGTTGAAGTTATGAACCTAGTAAAGTGTTGTCAATGCTGTTTGGTCACCAGAGGTAAACGGTCTGTCCGTACCGTTGCTGCAGGCTAACATATAAGAACCAGCTTCGGCTCCGGCAGGTGTTCCCGGAATAAAGATAGCCCCAACACCAGCTTGCCCTTCATCGCCACCTGTACCGCAGCTAAAAGATCTATCAAAGAAATCGGTATGTCTAAAACCAATAGCATGTCCTATTTCATGCGCGATTACCGTGACCGCATCCGCTGGAATAGTTGCCCTTCTACCCCTAGGGGCATATATTCGATTGTTTAATACAATTGGGGAAGCTGGATTTCCTGCCGCATCAGGGAAACCAGCACTGCGGCCTAAAATATTTCTGGGTAATCTTTCTGCAAGGATATCGATATCTGCACCAGCAGAGTTGGCCCTTTGGAAGAACAAATCAAGATTAAGAGCATTATAGCGCGCCAAGGCTTCATCAAAAGCCGTTTGCGTAATAGCAGGGAAAGCCGTATCCATATAAACGCTCACCGTTCGCGGGGTACTTACCAAATTTGTGGTACGGTAATGTTCTGTGGCCACTTCTCCTCCGTTATCAACACTTATTCTTGGCGACAATTCGTTAATTTGCTGTAATGTGAGGAAAATATCACCTTCTACGGCATAGCCGACAATTCCATTTAACGTTGTGGATTCCAGATTCTCGGTATCAAAACCTGCAGCTTGCAACTGCAACCGTACTGTGTTAAACTCTTCTTGGTCTACGCCGGGGTCACTGGTGTCATCTGCACAACTAATAAGAAAAGCTGCACAACCGATAAAAAATCCAGTACATTTGATAAACTTGTTTAATTTCATGTTTTTAATTTTAGTTAATGATATAATTATGATAATGTTAGCAATATATTAAATTTTTTTTAACCTGAATTTGCTTACATGTATATTGCATTGAAAAGATATTATTTCCTACATATCGTAGTCTTTTTTTATATGTACTCTTGTCCCCTTCTGGGGCAAGAAAGGTTGAAAAAGACAGAAAAGGATCAAGATCGCTTTTATTGGACTAATAGCGGTTACTACGAATTATCCACAGATTCTTTAGCATCATTTTGTAGGACCCATAAGGCCCGGTTAGTTCGAAGATTTAGCGACAATCGTTATGTGATAGGTTTTCAAGACTCCGCACAAATTCCTCATGCAATCAAAGGCAACCTCAAGAAACTGGGAACGGCTTGGAAGGTGTCCCCTGCCTTACAGCAAAAACTTCAAAAAAATGGATTTGATGATACACAATCCATTAAAGTATCTGTAAAAGTCGCGGAAGCGGACAGGTTTAAATCACATCTGCAAGAAATTGCTCCTGGGACCTTGTTGCACCAGCAGTATAAGACTACATTCGCCATAGAAGTACGCTATCAATATATTTCAAATCTCCTGAAAGATCCCAATGTACTTTTTGTACAAAGTCTTGCTTCGGCAAGCTTGGAAACCCCTGTAGTTTTAAATGACCTTAGCGTTAACCGTATTCAAAAGGGCCAAAGTGTTTTTCCCGCAATCAGAGGGCAGGGAATAGTCGTTTCCGTAAAGGAACTCTTGTTCAATTTGGATGATATCGACCTTAGAAATCGGACTTTTTTAAATGGGTTGGAAGCTGATATTACGGATCAACATGCCAATTTGATTGGCACGGTAATCGCAGGTGCCGGGAATACCTCCTCTAAAGGTTTGGGGGTTGCTAGCCAAGCGCGATTGACCTCTTCTAGCTTTCTTAGATTGTTACCGGATGCAGATGAAAATTTTATTCAGGACAACATCAGCATTCAGAATCATTCCTACGGTACCGATATTGACAACCAATATGGTAACGAGGCAGCAGCTTATGATCAGAGTACCTATGGACTGCCCCAAGTAGTACATGTCTTCTCATCTGGGAACGATGGTAATGTGGCAGCTCCAAACGGGCCCTACCAAGGGATTACAGGTTTTTCCAATCAAACAGGGAATTTTAAGGCAGCTAAAAACATTATTACGGTGGGTGCCACGGATGCCTTAGGAAGGATTTTTGAGAGAAGCTCCAAAGGCCCGGCTTTTGATGGTAGGCTAAAACCAGAAATGGTTGCCTATGCCCCTGGCGGGACCTCTGATGCTGCTGCGCTGGTTTCTGGAACCAGTGCTTTATTACAACAAGCATATATGAGCGGAACAGGGCAGCTGCCTTCTGCCCAACTAGTACGTGCCCTACTTTTTGTTGGCACTGATGATATTGGGGCAGAGGGCATAGATTTTGAGTCGGGTTATGGCAGTTTGAACGCAGGGCAAAGCCTAGAGATTTTAGATCGGGAACAGTTTGGTGAAGGAATTGTTTCTGACAGTGAAACAGAAAACATTACCCTTACCGTTCCTGAAGGGGTAGTACAACTTCGTATAGCCATAAATTGGACCGACCTTCCAGCCAATCCTGGTGATCAAATTGCTTTGGTCAACGATTTGGACAGCAAACTGTTAGATCCTACGGGAAATGAATGGCTTCCTTGGGTACTCAACACAGACCCCAATATCCAATCCATTACGCAAACTGCCCAAAGGGGACAGGACCACCTGAACCCAACGGAATATATCACCTTGGATAATCCTCCTCCTGGAAATTATGTACTGGAAGTTTTTGGGAACGCCGTTCAAGGGCAGCAGTCTTTTGCATTTGCTTATGCTTTCGAATTCTTAAATACTTTTAATTGGACCTTTCCACTATCCGATAGCCCTTTAACCAATGATCAGGTAAATATTGTTCGTTGGGACCATGGCTTTCAAAATGGCATAGGAATGCTGGAAGTCAATATCAATGAAGCAGGTTGGACCACTCTGGGCGAGAATGTTGATTTGGCCGAAGGTTTTCCTTGGGAAATAGGTAGTATAGGTGGTACGGCCCAGCTTAGAATGACTATTGGGCAGGCTCAGTTTCTTTCCGAAGTTTTTGCCATTTCCCCGGAGCTAACCCCAGAAGTCCTTTTTAATTGTGATACAGAAGCTATGATAGCTTGGGAGCCCGCCCCAAATGCGATTTCCTATCGGGTGCTGGTTTTGGGGGATCGTTTTATGGAGCCCTTAGGTATTACGGAAAGTACGTCAATGGTTTTAGATAAGGAATTCCTTCCATCAACCGTGGTACGTGTAGAGCCTATTTTTTTTAATGGGGGTTTCGGAGTTACTGGCATCGCTATTGATATTCAAAACCAAGGGGTTAACTGTTTCTTTCGCAATTTTTTCGCAATTTTTGAAAACGATGAATTCGTCAATTGCACCCTAAACCTCAGTACGGATATTGGCGTTTCAAGCGTTGTTTTTGAA
The DNA here is from genome assembly GCA_937926215.1 of uncultured Croceitalea sp. Classification (GTDB taxonomy): domain Bacteria; phylum Bacteroidota; class Bacteroidia; order Flavobacteriales; family Flavobacteriaceae; genus Croceitalea. The sequence goes on from CALEYA010000176.1 coordinate 16,080, forward strand.
AAACAGACCGATTTGGGAATACAGACCATTGTAGAACTAAACGCTCCGTTCAATGGTTTGGGAATAGAAATTCGGGACCGTGATTTGGTGGAAGGAAACAATACTTATAGTGCTGTTATTTTTTTAGAGGATGGTTCCCAGATACGTACGGATTCCACAACCATCTTTCTTCCAGGAAGGGATACGCTAGTACTTTTTCCCAATCCCATCCCCGTAGGTGAGGATTTGAATATATTGTCCGCTGGCGAAGCTTTGGAATATGAAATTGTGAGTCTAACGGGACAATTGGTAGAAAGTGGACCTATCTTTTCCATTAATGATGCAATCCCCATTCGTTTACCGACAGGAATCTATGTTTTTAGGGTTTTGGAAAATAACACGGTATTAAGATCACAAAAGATTATTGTTAACTAGTGGTAAGGGAGGGTATCATGGTAAGCTTTTGCTCAGGCTTTGCTTAAATTACCTGGGCAACCGTACAGTTTAAAAAGAGTTTGGGAGTTTAGGTTTTAAAACGGGAGTGCCCTTTTTTGTAGGATTTTTAAAGGTCATCAAACTCTTTTTGGAGAATAGGTATGGGCGCACTACTTTTGCGCCATCTCAAAGGGGTGCTTTTTTCAAGTTATGAGTTAAAAGTTGTGAGTTGGTTTTTTAACTTCGAACTCGCCACTCAAAACCCTTAACTCGAAAAGGCTGAGATTATACCCAATGAACCTGGGCGGGTAATGCTGCCAAGGGAGGCGATAATCGCCATTAGGTTATGCATGGTTGCGTTGAAAAGGTTTCAAAAGGCAACTACAATCAATTTTTAATTTAGAATAATAGCCCCTTTTATTCGTAAAGATTTTTACGGATGAAATACACTATGTTCACAGCACTGGCCATTTTTGGCCTAACCATGGCCTCACAGGCCCAACAACAACCTACGGATTCTTTAGTAGGTAAAAAAGTATCCTTGGATGAGGTGGTCGTTTCCGCCTCTAGGGCAACGGATAAAACCCCTGTTACCTTCACCAACTTTAGCAAAGATCAAATTGCAAAAGTCAATTTAGGACAGGATATCCCCGTATTGCTCAATTACCTTCCTTCCGTAGTTTCGACCTCCTTTGATGGAACCGGAATTGGCTATACGGACTACCGTATTCGGGGAGCGGATAACTCCAGGATTAACGTTACGATCAATGGAATCCCCTATAATGATGCGGATAGCCAAACCACTTTTTTTGTCAATCTTCAAGATTTTGCTTCATCCATAGAGAATATTCAGGTACAGCGAGGGGTAGGCACTTCAACCAATGGCGCTGGGGCTTTTGGGGCAAGCGTTAATATTCTTACCGATAATTTGAACGAGGATGCTTTTGGTCAAATCTCCAACAGTTTTGGCAGTTTTAACTCCAGAAAGCATACAGTACGTTTTGGAACCGGATTGTTGGGCGACCACTTCGCGTTTTCCGGGCGATTGTCAAGGATAAAATCGGACGGTTACGTAGACCGCGCTTTTTCGGATTTAAGTTCCTATTTCTTGGATGGGGTCTATAAAGATAAGAACACTCTAATTAAAGCCGTGGTTTTTGGCGGTGAAGAAATTACGGGACTGTCGTTTTTTGGACTTAACGAAGCTGGCTTAGCCGATAACAGAAGATTCAATAATGATGGCTTGTTTTTAGATGCCGACGGAAACGTACAGTTCTATGACCGCCAGACGGATAATTACAAACAAGACCATTACCAACTTCACTTCACCCAGCAGTTTGATGCAAATTGGAGTGGAAACATTTCTTTCCATTATACGAACAGTCGTGGGTTTTTTGAGCAGTATATTGAGTCGGACCCTAGTTTTTTTAATCCTGATCTCGCCTTTTATGGTTTGGAGCCATTTGAATCCAATGGGGAGACTATCGACCGTTCAGATTTGGTAACGGAACGCTTTTTAAACAGTGATTTTTATGGGACTGTTTTTAGCCTGAATTATAAGGATAGTGCATGGAATGCCGTTTTTGGCGGGGCATTTAACAGGTATGATGGGGAACAGTTTGGTGAGATTACCTTTGCCGAGTTTGCACCACTTCCTTCCCTTCCTTTCCGCTTCTTCGAGAACGGAACGGACAAAAGGGACTTTAATGTTTACAGCAAGGCCACGTATCAGTTAACGGAAAAACTCTCCCTTTTTGGGGACTTACAGTTGAGAACCGTTTCCTATGAAGCTTCTGGCGAACTGTTCGATACCAGTGCACTTTTGGTCGATGAAAATTATACCTTTTTTAACCCAAAAGCTGGGTTGACCTTTAAGCCCAATACCAACAACAGCATTTACCTATCCTATGCCCGTGCGAACCGTGAACCGGCCCGGGTAGATTTTGAACAGGGTACTCCAGAACCTGAGAGCTTGAATGATTTTGAGTTAGGCTGGCGCTACGTATCCCCTAAATTTCAGCTTAACACCAATGTCTATTATTTGGATTTCACCAACCAATTGGTCCTAACCGGCGCGGTGGATGAGGTTGGTTTTCCCATACGTCAAAATAGTGGACAGAGTTTTAGGCTGGGCTTGGAAGTGGATGCCAACATCACCCTGAATAAGTTTACTATTCGCCCCAATCTTGCGTTGAGTACAAATAAAAACAAGGATTTTGTAGTCGAGTCCCCTACTGATGGATTTGTAAACTTGGGGAACACCAATATCTCTTTTTCGCCAGATGTAATTCTTGGGAATGTTTTGACGTTTAACGCTACGGAAGAGTTTAACATATCCCTATACTCCAAGTATGTGGGCGAACAATTTTTGACCAATGAAGACAACAGTCCGTTGGAATCCTATTTTGTGAACGATATCAATTTGCAATATCATATCAAGAACATATCCATTTTAAAGTCGATTGTTTTTACCGCTCAAATCAATAATATTTTTGATTTGGAGTATGAGAACAATGGTTTTGTATTCTTTGGGGAATCTTTTTTCTACCCGCAAGCAGGAACCAACTTTTTAGTAGGGGCAACTTTAAATTTTTAATGATGAAGGAAATAAAGCTTGCCTTGGATTGGACCGCGAATACCAATCATTCCGGGTTTTATGTGGCCAAAGCGAAAGGTTTTTATAAAGAAGCGGAAATCGAGTTGCAGATACAGACGCCGGATACGGACAACTACAAACATACACCGGCAAAAAAGGTGGAACTAGGTCTTGCCGATGTCGCCATTTGCCCTTTTGAAAGTATTGTAAGTTATAACACAAAAAAGAACAAGTTCAACGCCTTGGCCGTTGCCGCCATTTACAGGGAAGACATTAGTGCGGTAGTTACTTTAAAAGAAAGCGGACTTGATTCTCCAAAGGACTTGGAAGGTAAAAGCTATGCATCCTATAAAGCACGATATGAGGATGGTATTGTGGCCCGGATGATTAAGAATGATGGAGGTGAGGGCAATCTAGAATTGGCATATCCAGATAAGTTGGGAATCTGGGAAACCCTCCTGACCAAAAAGTATGACGCCACATGGATTTTTATGAATTGGGAAGGCATCCACGCCAAGGCCAAGAGGATCCCACTGAATACCTTTAAACTATCGGACTATGGAATTCCGTATAGCTATTCCCCGGTGCTTATGACGGGCAAAGAAGGGCTAATGCAAGACTTGGAGGGCTATGAAAGCTTTTTAAAAGCAACCAAACAGGGCTTTCTTTATGCAAAGGAAAATCCACAATATGCCGCGGACTGTCTTGCCCCCTTTGTTACAGAAAGTGATAGGGATATCGACTTGCTGGAAAGTCAACAATTTTCAAATCGTTTTTATGGCAATGAGGCCAATTGGGGAATGTTGGAGGAAGCCAATGTCAACCAATTTTTAGGATGGTTACATGAGGAGGGTTTGGAGCCCGTGCTACTGAACTATTCTGATTTGGTGTACAATGGTTTTAAGTTGTAAAAGGGAGTTTTAAAGGAACCAAGCTTGTAAGACCCGGTTTTTTGGGAGTTGTTTTGGTATTGTCTAGATTTTTGTAACGCAATCAAACGGTCAAGCAGTTAATTTTGGGGAGTTTTAAAGCAATACCTTCTTTATGGAAAATACTTCTTCTTTGTCAAAAAAACCAATGCGCTGGGGCATTATTGGATGTGGTGATGTCACCGAGGTTAAAAGTGGCCCTGCCTATACCCTCACCCCGGGATTTGAACTTTATGGGGTAATGCGCCGTAACTTGGCTAAAGCCGAGGATTATGCAAAACGCCATAAGGTTCCTTTTTTTACGGACAATGCGGACGAGATTATCAATAACCCGGACATTGATGCAGTCTATATTGCAACCCCACCGGATACCCATAAATATTACGGATTACAAGTCGCTGCTGCCGGAAAACCCTGTTGTATAGAAAAACCTATGGCACCGACTTATGCCGATAGTCTGGAAATTCAACAAGCTTTTGAAAAAGCAGGACAACCCTTATTTATTGCTTATTATAGAAGGTCATTGCCCCGTTTTCTTAAAGTAAAACAATTGTTGGACGAAAAAGCGATAGGAGAGGTGCGTCACTTGCGTTGGTTACAAACCCGTGCCGCCCTACCGCAAGACCTTAGTGGTGAATACAACTGGCGTACAGATGCCAAAGTGGCCCCAGGAGGCTATTTTGATGATTTGGCCAGCCATGGCTTAGACTTGTTTGCCTTCTTTTTTGGAGAATATAAGGATGCCAAGGGCGTAGCAACCAACCAACAAGGCCTGTACTCGGCCTACGATGCCATAACCGGGAGTTGGGTACATCAAAATGGGATTACGGGCGAGGGCAGTTGGATTTTTGGAGCGGACAAACTTAGGGATGAAGTGGAGATCTATGGGGCAAAGGGAGCCATTCGATTCTCGATTTTTGGGGATGCCCCCATTGAGTTGCTGACCAATGAAGGAACCGAAAATTTGAACATCGCACATCCAAAGCACATACAGCAATACCATGTGGCCAATATGCAAGCGAGCCTTGCCGGGGAAAGGCAACACCCATCTTCTGGCGAGACAGGATTGCATACCAGTTGGATAATGGATAAAATTTTGGGGGTCATCTAAAGCGTCCCTAAGGTGAAATTTCTGGTTTTTGGTAAGAAAAGGGGAATTATTCCTCTTCCGGAATACGGAGGTGCCTTAAAACAAGCAAGGCCATCATTATGGAATTTCCGGCTTCAAAAGCCTCAGTGTTGGACCATCCTTCTTCCTTGGCCATTTTATATACCTCCCAACCAATATCAAAACAAACTTTGCTTTGGGCTATATAGGGGAGTTTCGCTTCTTTTGTGGGTGCTGTAAATGCCTTTAAAATAGAGTCCGTTTGAAGCTGTAGGGCTATTTTAGATGGATTGCGATACTTTTCATCACCTTTAGAAATTGTAGGATTTATGCTGGCAGAG
>CALEYA010000177.1 GCA_937926215.1 uncultured Croceitalea sp.
GCTGCCCAAACCAAAGTAGCCGTTTTAAAGCTAGTCTCCGTGTTGGTTTTGGCCAATTTTCCGTCATAGTCCGTTACCCGTACTTTTTTCCAAACATGGACTCCCAAGCTTTCCAGAAATTCTTCAGCCTTTTTAGAGGCAATCTCGCTCATGGCCGGTAATATCCGATCTGCACCCTGCACCAAGTTTATTTGTACCCTCCGGGTATCCAAATCCGGATAATCCTTAGGGAGGATCCCTTTTTTAATTTCGGCCAATGCGCCGGCAAGTTCCACTCCTGTTGGACCTCCCCCTACAATAACAAAATTCATAAGGGCTTCCCGTTCATGCAAATCGTCCGTCAACAAAGCCTGTTCAAAATTTTCAAGGATCAGACTACGTAAGTTTAGGGATTCTGGAATGGACTTCATGGCCATACTGTTCTCTGCAATACTTTTATTCCCAAAATAATTGGTAGTGGACCCGGTGGCGACCACCAAATAGTCAAACTTCAATTCGCCAATATTAGTCATGATACAATTGGCATCCGTATCGATCCGTTGGACTTCCGCTAATCTAAAATACGTGTTGGGGTAGTCATGGATTACCTTCCGTATGGGATAGGCAATAGAATCTGGTTCGAGTCCGCCCGTAGAGACTTGATAAAGCAAAGGTTGGAAGGTATGGTAATTGTGCTTATCCAAAAGCACGACCTGAAATTCTTTCTTGCGTAGTTTCTTTGCCAAGGAAATACCGGCAAAACCCCCGCCAATGATAACAACCCTTGGAAAACTCGATTGTGGAATGTTCATATTGAACTCATTTAAACTTTTTCAATTGGCTAAAAAATTGCTCTTTTTAAGCCTATTTTCACCTTTTTTTCTTTCCGTAGCCCAGCTACCTGCCTCGCGGCAAGGCGGGTGCAACTCAAAAAAGTCTTCAACAGGGCAAAAAATATCTGATTTTCGCTTCAATCCAAAAAGTTTAAATGAGTCCAGTTAAAAATCAGTTGCAAATTTACGAATAACCAACCATTGCAGATGGGTTATTACACGGTACATTTTAGTATATTTAGCAAACAGCACCAATACCACGGAACACATGAACACAAGAATAATTGCCTTCTTAATTTTTGGATTGCTTTATACTAGCATACACGCACAAAAAACCAAACAAGCCGTACTGACCAAACTGGATACCAAAGCAGATGCCTATGGTACCATTGCCCAGCAAATATGGGACTTTGCAGAAATGGGGTATTTGGAGGAAAAAAGTTCGGGATTACTTCAAAAGACTCTAAAAGATGCTGGTTTCTCCGTAAAAACCGGAGTGGCCGATATTCCTACGGCCTTTGTGGCCGAGTATGGTTCCGGGGGTCCCGTAATTGCAATTCTTGGCGAATTTGATGCCCTGCCCGGACTTTCGCAACAAGCTGTCCCAGAAAAAAAATCTGCAGGTGCGGAAGCCGGTCATGCCTGTGGACACCATTTGTTCGGTACGGCGTCAACCGCTGCTGCCATTGCGGTTAAAGAATGGCTGGCGGCTACTAAAAAACCCGGGACCATCCGTTTTTATGGCTGCCCGGCGGAAGAAGGCGGCGGTGCCAAAGTATACATGGCACGGGAAGGCCTTTTTGCTGACGTTAATATTGCACTGCATTGGCATCCAAGCTCTCAAAATGCAGCGAGTGCTGCGGCCGCGTTGGCCAATATGTCCGCCAAATTTAGGTTTCACGGTATTTCTGCCCACGCTGCGGGAGCCCCCCAATTAGGACGTTCCGCTTTGGATGGGGTTGAGGCCATGAACATGATGGTCAACATGATGCGGGAACATATTCCGCAGGAAGCACGCATCCACTACGTCATTACGGATGGCGGTAAGGCTCCAAATGTAGTGCCGGACTTTGCCGAAGTCTACTACTATGCACGTCATAATGCTAGGGATGTGGTCCGTGATATTTTTGATCGTATGGTAAAAGCTGGCGAAGGGGCCGCTTTGGGTACGGGAACCACCATGACCTATGAATTGGTCAATGGAGTACACGAGCTGTTGCCCAATTTAGTGCTACAAAAATTGGTGCACGATAATCTATCTGCCATTGGTGGAATGACTTATACCGAGGAAGAAAAGGCTTTTGCAGAAAAGATAGCCTTGAGTCTCGGTCAAAAAGGTTTAAACGAAGCTAGGGCCAAAGAAGTACAGCCCTATAAAGAAACGGCCAGGGCTTACGGTTCTACGGACGTTGGCGATGTGAGTTTTGTTGTGCCTACCGTTGGTTTTGGCACCGCTACTTGGGTGCCGGGAACGCCGGCCCATAGCTGGCAAGCTGTTGCCGCTGGAGGAACCAGTATAGGTAAAAAGGGAATGCTCGTTGCCGCAAAAACCCTTTCCGCAACGGCGATAGATCTTTTTAACAACAACAAACTGATCGAGGAAGCACGAAAGGAATTTCATAACCGCAGGGGAAAAGACTTTGTTTACAAACCCCTTTTGGGAGATAGACCACCTGCCTTGGATTATAGGAAGTAGCAATTGCATTTCAAAAGTTAGGAATTCCGTTATTAGGATATTCTTGTGTCCTTGGATGTAACAAAATGATAATTGTAACTACTAACACTTAAATCACTCTCCAACCAATTAGTGAATAAAGAACTAGAGCATAAGTTTGTTACCGAGCTTGAGAGCAATCAAAATATTGTTCACAAGGTGTGTAGCCTATATACCAATGACAGGGACTCGCATAACGATTTGTTCCAAGAGATAACCATACAACTATGGAAAGCCTATCCCAAGTTTAGGGGAGACGCTAAATTTAGTACTTGGATGTATCGGGTGGCGTTGAACACTGCCATAACCTTATATAGAAAATCCAAGCGAAGGGTGAAGACCCAAGATTATGAATCGGTAATTTTTAAGATAAAAGCCGACGAATATGACGATACCCAAGAACAGCAGTTAAAACTGATGTACAATGCGGTCAAACAACTTGGGGATATAGATAAAGCATTGGTATTCTTATACTTAGAAGATAAAGATTATAGCGAAATAGCAAGCACCTTAGGTATTACCGAAGTAAATGCACGTGTAAAAATGAATCGCATAAAAAACAAACTAAGAACCATCTTAAACCCGTGAAACCGTTATGATGGACGAATTGGAACTTTTAAAAAAGGACTGGCAAAAGCAGGAACAAACACTGCCAAAGCTTAGCTATGACCAGATATATAAGATGATTTGGAAAAAATCATC
>CALEYA010000178.1 GCA_937926215.1 uncultured Croceitalea sp.
CACTTCTACGATGACCTTGTTTTCCAGACCATAGCTATTATACCGCTCGGGAACATTGGTAATCTTGACCCCTTTATCGGTCTTAAACCTTTTTTTGTCTTCTTTGGAAAGGTTCTTAACGGTTAACCCCATTACGGGCAATACTTCTGTTTGTCTCTTTTTTAAGGTGACTGCTATTGTTTCCCTTTTTCCATTCCTGTCAATAGTAACATCTACTTTATCCCCCGGTCTCTTGGAGGAAAGATAACCGGTAAGCTCCGAAAACTTTCGAACCTTAACGTTGCCCACTTGTTTGATGATATCACCTTCTTTTAGGCCTGATTCCTCAGCGCCACTTTCGGCTTCAATACTATTTATAAACACACCCTCAATTTCGTCCAATCCTCTTTGAATTGCTTCTTTGGACTCTCTTGGAATGGTAGTTACCCCCAAAATGCCTTTTTGTACGTTTCCAAATTCCAAAAGGTCATTGACCACTTTGTTGGCAATGTTACTGGGAACGGCAAAGGAATAGCCCACATAAGACCCCGTTTGTGAGGTTATGGCAGTATTAATACCGATTAAATCGCCATTGGTATTTACTAAAGCACCTCCAGAATTTCCTGGATTTACCGCAGCATCGGTTTGGATAAAGGATTGATTGGCATTGGCGGATATTGATCTGGCCTTTGCGCTTACAATGCCAGCAGTTACCGTAGAAGTCAGGTTAAAGGGATTGCCAACGGCGAGGACCCATTCCCCAATTTTTGCACCATCAGAATCGCCAAAAGCCAGGTATGGTAATGGGTTTTCCACATCAATCTTTAATAAAGCGATATCAGAGTTGCTATCGGCACCTACTATTTCAGCCTTATAGGATTTATTGTTATTCAAGGTGACCTCAAGGTCCGTAGAACGTTCAATGACATGATTGTTGGTAACAATATAACCATCAGGAGAAATAATGACCCCAGAACCTGTTCCAATTTGAGGTCTTTGGCTATTCTCAAAGCCATAGAAAAATTGGGAGATGGAACTGGCTTGGCCTTCCGCCCTGTTCTTAACATGGACAACGGCATTTACCGTTTTTTCAGCAGCAACCGTAAAATCCACTTCGTTGTACGCGGTCAACTTGCTGGAGGGAGTTGTTGTACTTGCGGTGACAAAAGGGGTTTTGTCTTCGGTAGCATAAACAACGGTTTGTTTTTCAAAAAAAAGTTTGTAGGCACTTAAGGTTATTCCACCTGCTAAAAGTGCCACTAGAAATAAGCCTGCTGTTCTTTTCATAGTTTGGTACTGTTTAATTTACATTTAGCAAGTTAAAAGTACTCGAAATTCTGTGTAATTTTAACAGTTTAACGCGTTTTTAACTGCAAAAAAAACCTTAAAGAATATCCTATATTTGTCTGATGGATTCTACTAAAAAACTCACTTTTTATAAGTATCAGGGTACGGGAAATGATTTTGTGCTTATCGATAACCGTATGGGGATTTTTCCAAAGGAAAATACCCAGTTGGTCAATTCCTTATGCGATAGGCGTTTTGGTATTGGTGCTGATGGATTGATTCTTTTGGAGGATGATGATCAATTGGATTTTAATATGGTCTATTACAATGCCGATGGCAACCAAAGTTCCATGTGTGGTAATGGGGGCAGGTGTATTGTGGCATTTGCTAAAAAATTGGATATCATCACGGACAAGGCGGTTTTTAATGCTGTAGACGGTGTGCATCACGCATCGGTACAAGATAACCAGGTAACCCTTGAAATGATCGATGTGGATACCATTAGACAGACGGATAAATTCCAATATTTAAATACGGGTTCCCCGCACCACGTGCAATTGGTAACCGATATTGAGGATCTTGATGTGGACAAGGAAGGTGCTAAAATTCGTTATGGAATGTATGGCGAAGAAGGCAGCAATATCAACTTCGTGCGAAAGTTGGAGGAAGATACCTTTAAGGTACGAACGTATGAAAGAGGGGTAGAAGGGGAGACACTTTCTTGCGGTACTGGGGTAACCGCGGTCGCCTTGGCCATGCACAATGCTAAACTAGCCAATGGAAGTTCCATAGGGATTGCCACTAGTGGCGGGGAGTTGAACGTTAGTTTTGACTATACCGATGGTAGGTATAGCAAGATCCAACTTACTGGCCCGGCAATATTTGTTTTTAAAGGAGAAATCGCATGGTAAGCTTGCAAGGAAAGCATTGCTATTTGAGGGCGCTGGAACCCGACGATCTCGATTTTCTGTACGAATTGGAGAACGACACGCTCTTTTGGGAAATCAGCAATACCGTAACCCCATACTCCAAAGGGGTTTTAAAACGGTATTTGGACAATGCCCATAGGGATATCTATGATGTCAAACAACTGCGGTTGTGCATATGTTCCTTGGCGCATCAACTTTTAGGGTTTGTAGACTTGTTCGATTTTGATCCCACCAACAGAAGGGCAGGACTTGGATTGGTCATCAAAAACCAAAAAGATAGAAACAAAGGCTTGGGGGCAGAAGCCATTACCTTATGCTGCGACTACGGTTTTACAACCTTGGGACTGCATCAAATATATGCGGGTATCCTAGAGGACAACCTTCAAAGCATCCATGTTTTTGAAAAATTAGGTTTTAAAAACATAGGAGTGAAAAAGGATTGGGTATTTACCAATGGCGCTTTTAAAAACGAGGTGCTGTATCAAAAAATAAATCAAGAATGACGAATCTTAAAAAAGTCCTTTGGGGCACTGCACTTTTAGGTTTGGTAATTTGTGGGGGAATTGCCTATACCATATATAATACCATTTTTACCCCCAACACCGGTTTCAATAATGATCAGGCAATTTTATTCATCCCGTCCAACGCATCATTTGCGGAACTTAAGGACCAGTTGACACCCTTATTGAAGGATGTGGACGCCTTTGAGGCCGTCGCAAAACGAAAAGGCTATGCAGGAGCCATAAAAGGGGGGAAGTATGCCATTAAAAAGGGGATGAACAACAATGATATCGTCAATACCCTTAGAAGTCAGAACATTCCTGTCCGCATTTCTTTTAACAATCAAGAAACTTTGACCGCCCTTGCCGGTAGGATTGCAGGGCAACTGGAAGCGGACAGCACGGATTTGCTAAATGCGATGACGAGCAGTTCCTTTTTAGGGGAAAACGGATTTAATGAGGCCACCCAACTAGGGATGTATTTACCGAACACCTATGAATTTTTCTGGAATACGGATGCGGTGGATTTTAGAGATAGAATGTTGAAGGAGTATAAACGCTTCTGGAACCAAGAACGATTGCAAAAGGCAAAAGCATTGAATTTAACGCCCAATGAAGTAATATCCCTTGCGGCAATAGTCCAAAAGGAAACGGTTAAAACCGACGAACGCCCAAGGGTTGCCGGAGTTTACCTCAATAGGATACGAAAAGGCATAGCCCTACAGGCGGATCCTACCGTTATTTTTGCCATAAAAAAAGAAACCGGCAATTACGACACCATCATAAAACGGGTCCTTTATCGTGACCTGGAAATGGATTCCCCCTACAATACCTATAAATATCCGGGGCTGCCCCCTGGACCTATTACGATGCCCGACATTTCATCAATTGATGCTGTTTTGGACCCCGAAAAACATGATTATTTGTTCTTTGTAGCGGACGTTTCCAATTTTGGCTATCATAAGTTTGCTAAGACCTTGGCACAGCATAACCGAAATAAAGTACAGTACGTCCGATGGTTGAACAATCAGAAAATCAGGCGATAAGCGTATTTTACCGTTTTTTTAAAACCGTTTAACGGTTATTAGGTATGGATTGTGAAAATCTTAAGAGTTTTAGATAACCTAATCAAAATCCCCCCTTTATATTTGCCCGCTCAAATAATAAATCTGTTTTTCGGGTTTTAAATTTTGAAAATATGAAAAGGTGGATAAGTTTTTTTGGACATCTAGCTATCGTTGTCGTACTGACCAGTTTTGGAACCTATACCGTAACGAATACACAAAAGATCCAACTTCCTTCAGAGTTGTTGGCTACTGACCAAGGAATGGTCGATAGGCCAGCTATGGTGGTGGAGTCAAAAGATAGTACAGAAGCATCCCCCGTTTTTTTAAGCAAAAACTTTATCGGGTTTCGTGAAGCTGTTGGGTTTAAGGAATCCCAGGGCGACTATGCCACTGTAAATACCTTGGGATACCTTGGCAAATATCAATTTGGCGCCGGCACCTTAAAACTCTTGGGTGTGGACAACACCAAAAGTTTCTTGGGCAATCCCGCCTTGCAAGAACAGGTTTTCCTATTGAACATCGAACGTAACAAGTGGATTCTAAGACGCGATATTAAACGTTTTGTAGGTAAGCGAATCAATGGCGTGGTCATTTCCGAATCTGGAATGATAGCTGCTGCCCACCTTGCTGGTGCTGGCAACGTAAAAAAATACTTGCGTTCGTATGGCAAAACGGATTTTTCGGATGCCTATGGTAGCACCATTGCCTACTACATGAAGCGCTTTTCCGGATTTGATATCTCTACTATTAAAGCGGTTCACAACCCAAAAGTGTAATTCGCTTCCGGGTATACCAATAAGAACTTATTCAGCTTGTAAGATAAAAATGGTGGGTTTTTTATGAATATCCAATGTTGTCCTTTTCCATGAAAAAATACTTTTGGTTATAATCATTTCCGAGGGAAGTGTAATATCCGAAGCAACACAAACCAAAGTACTTGGCTGCAAGGTTTTCTTAAGCTCTTCCAAAAGTTTTTCATTTCTGTACGGAGTCTCGATAAACAATTGTGCTTGCCCAGTATCCCTGGACAGTTTTTCAAACTTTTTGATAGCTGCCCTGCGTTCCGCATTATCAATGGGTAAATAGCCATTGAATGCAAAATTTTGACCGTTCATACCACTGGCCATCATGGCCAATAGTATGGATGATGGCCCAACAAGGGGCACTACCTTTATATTTTTTTCGTGAGCAATGCGCACCACCTCCGCGCCTGGGTCCGCGATACCCGGACATCCAGCTTCGGATAACAAGCCAACATCCAGACCACTGATGCAAGGATTTAAAAAACCCGGAATGGTTTCTGGCTCCGTAAATTTATTGAGATGTTCAAAATGAAGACTCGGCTGGGGTTTGTTGGCATTTATTTTTTTAATGAACCGTCGAGCGCTCTTTTCATTTTCAGCAATGTAATGGTCTACTTGCTCTATCACCCGTTTAATGGATAAGGGCATTACCTCTAAGGGTGCACCGTCACCAAGTGTTGTGGGGATTAGGTACAGCTTTCCCGTAACCAGTCCAGGGGAATTAACTTCCATGGGCGTTGAATTTATGGGCGATACGCTCACAGGCGACATCAATTAATTGGTATACGTTTTCAAAACCGTCGGGTCCACCATAATAGGGGTCTGGAACTTCCTTTACCTTTGGATTACCATCGTCAAGCAATAAACGGACTTTGTTTCTTTCGGTTTGCGTTTGGGCAAGGGCCACCGTGTTTTGATAATTGCTTCGATCCATCACATAAATATGATCAAAATCCATTAAGTCTTTGGGGGTTAACTTTCGGCAACGTTGATGGGTAATATCCAAACCGTGCTCTTGTGCAACGGCTATGGATCGGGAATCGGGCAATTCTCCAATATGGTACCCTCCCGTACCTGCGGAATCAACAAAAACCTTGGTAGGGTCTACTTTACTTTGTAGGATGCCTTCGGCTAAAGGTGACCTGCAAATATTGCCGAGACACACCATCAAGACCTTGATCATGTTAAGAATGGATTAGGTAAACTTTTTATTGAGGTCCTCAATATATTTTCTGAACTGCTTGTCCGTTTCCGCAAGATTATCGACTGTTTTACAGGCATGGAGTACCGTGGCGTGGTCACGTTTCCCTATTTGAGAGCCAATACTGGCCAGCGAAGCCTTGGTGAACTTTTTAGCGAAGAACATGGCCAATTGCCTTGCTTGGACAATATGTCGTTTTCGGGTTTTGGATTGCAGGGTAGCCACATCCATTTCAAAATAATCGGAGACTACTTTTTGGATGTAATCTATGGAAACTTCACGTTTGGTATTTTTGACAAATTTTTCGACCACCTGCTGCGCCAATTCCAAGGTAACTTCCCGTTTGTTGAAAGAAGATTGTGCGATCAATGAAATAATGGCACCTTCCAACTCCCTAATATTACTTTTGATGTTTTTGGCAACGTGGTCTACAATTTCATCAGGCATTTCAACGCCATCCCGATATAGTTTGTTCTTTAAAATGGATACCCGCGTTTCATAATCCGGCGTTTGTAATTCTGCGGATAGGCCCCATTTGAACCTTGATAATAAGCGTTGTTCAATATCTTGCATATCTACAGGTGCCTTATCGGAAGTAAGGATGACCTGCTTTCCGTTTTGGTGCAAGTGGTTGAAAATGTGGAAAAATACGTCTTGGGTCCCAGATTTACCGGAAAGGAATTGCACATCATCAATAATGAGAACATCTATTAACTGGTAAAAGTGGATAAAATCGTTTCGGGTATTTTTCTTGACGGATTCAATATACTGCTGTGTAAATTTCTCTGCAGAAATATATAGAACGGTGCGTTCTGGATACTTATCTTTTATTTCAACACCTATGGCGTGGGCCAAATGGGTCTTACCAAGACCTACACCACCAAAAACCAATAAAGGGTTAAACGAAGTTCCTCCCGGTTTGTTTGCTACAGCCATACCTGCCGATCGCGCCAAACGATTGGAATCCCCTTCCAAGAAATTCTCGAAATTGTAATTGGGATTTAGTTGCGATTCTATTTTTATATTACGGATTCCCGGAATTACAAAAGGATTCTTAAGTTCGGGATTTTTAGAGGTAATAGGAACATCCAACTCTTGCGGGGCCATGGTAGACCTGTTTGAACTGGGAATCTTTTCGGTAAAAGGTTCTTTATTGCCATACTTGTTCTCCATTCTAATAATGTAGACCAATTTGGCATTGGGGCCTAACTCCTTGCGTAAAGCAACCTTTAAAAGTTTTACATAATGCTCTTCCAACCATTCATAAAAAAATTTACTGGGTACCTGTATGCTTAATGCATTTTCCTGTAAGCGTACTGCTTTAATGGGTAGAAACCACGTTTTGAATGCCTGCGGTTGGATGTTGTCTTCGATAAAAGCCAAACAGTTGTTCCATACGGAAATTGCAGTGACACTCATATTAGATTTCTCCTTAGTTTGTTGGTAGTTAGACGCTCATTTATTACAATACATGGGAAGGGGGATTCCTCCGTAATCGTGCCGACAAATATGTGAACAAATTATCTAAAAAAAAAATGATTAGTAGGTTGAATTTGTACTTTTTTTTTCTCATGTTACCTTCACAAAATCAAAGCTTATAAATATAGGTTTTTTCATCAGAATACTATGAAGTTTCATGAATTTTCTTTCCGGGTCAGATACGCTGAAACGGACCAAATGGGCATGGTATACCATGGCAATTACGCGCAGTTCCTAGAGATGGGGCGGGTAGAGTGGTTACGGTCCTTGGGGGTCAGTTATAAGAGTATGGAGGAAAATGGTGTAATTCTTCCAGTAATTCACTTACAAATTGATTATAAAAAATCTGCCAGATATGACGACGTGATTACGGTTAAGACCATGCTCAAGAAGCGTCCTTTGGTAAAGATCGAATTTGACTACGAGCTATATGGCCCAAAAGGGGAGTTGTTGGCGACGGCGAACACCGTTTTGGCGTTTCTTGATAAGGAAACCAATCGCCCTATAAAATGCCCGGATGATGTTTTGGAAAAACTCCCTTAATCGGTAGGTTTTTTACAATGGACCAAAGGCAACTGGTCCAACTTTTCAAAAATGGAAGTAACCATTGATTTTCTTACGGAAAGTACCAACTCGCATTTTGAATCCATTTTTTGGCTTTGGATGTTCAAGTTATACTGCTTTACCAATTTCATCACTTTGTTCATTTCTTGATAACCAAATGAGACGATCAATTCCTTGGTAATCAAACGCTCTTCAATTTGAGCGGTTTCCAAAGCCAGTTTTGCAGCGGCCCTATAGGCCTGGATCAATCCGCCAACACCCAGTTTGGTCCCTCCGAATATTCTAGGGACTGCCACAAGGACATTGGTAAGACCAAAAGCTTGGATCTGCCCATATATGGGCATACCTGCACTATTGTTGGGTTCCCCATCGTCATTGGCCCTGTATCTGGGCTTTTCTGTCCCAAGTTGCCAGGCATAGCACACATGGTTCGCGGTATGATGGCGTTTTTGTAAGGTCTCGATTAGGGGCTTTACCTCTTCTTCCGTTGTTATGGGGTAGGCATAGCCAAAAAATTTGCTCTTTCGGTCTTTATAAAGGACTTCTGGTGACGCTTTACCAATGGTTTTATAAGTGTCCAAGTCGCTGCTCATTAAGACAGGGCTACGATTAAAATACTAATTACGGCCAGTAGAATGCCCAACCAATTTTTGGAGCTAAGTTTTTCCTTAAAAAGAAGGATACCCAAAAGTGTGGAAAACATCACGATGGCCACATTGTTTATGGTAAAGATGGAGGCACTGTTCCACGTATCGTTTTGTAATGCTTTCAATAAAAAGAAAATGGAAAAGTAATTGGGGATGCCCAGGGCCAACCCACCTATCATGTTCCTTGCATTCAATTTTAAAGGAACTGTTACTGCCCGTGCACTAATAAATAGGATACCGGTACATCCTGCGGCAGCAAATACCGTAGCGGAAAATAAAGGAAACTCTTGGGTAGTCAATTGTGTTTCCTGAAAATATTTAATACCGGAATCTATAAGGCCAGAACCTAAAAAAACCAAAAAGGGCAACAAAAGGATTTCTTTGGAAATGGTGATGGATTCCTGCTTTACAGAAGCAAAGTAGACCGCCGCAAGTGCCAAAAGGATGCCAAGGATTTTTAACCAAGAAAGACTTTCGTTATAGGCCATCACCCCAATTACCACAGGAATTACAAACGACATTTTTGTTGCTACGGATGCTACGGAAACCCCTACTTTTTGCGCTGTTCGCGCCATAATATTGAATATAAGGATAAACAACACGCCCAAAGCCAAGGTGCTTAAAAACCATTCTTTCTGCACCAAGGCTGTTAGGTCCAGGGCCTCCCCATAAAATAGGAGCCCACAAATACACGCCACAAAATAATTGGTAATGATGGCAAAAAGCGTCTGTATTTTATAGGTGTCAAATAGTTTGAAGACTACAAAAATCAAACTGGAAAATAGCACACTTAGGGCCAATGCTATCATGGTAAATGCGTGTTTAGGTTAGTAATATCTTCTTTCCCAACCAGAAGGTTCCACACTTGGATGCCCAATGTGGTGGCGGCATCCGTATTTTCTTTGGTATCATCCACAAATAAGGTCTCCGCGGGAACAAGCTGGTGTTGCTCCAAAACAAACTCAAAAATTTCTGCATCCGGTTTCCGCATTCCCATTTCATAGGATAAATAAAAATGTTCAAAAGCAGATTTAAAACGATGGTACTTTTCCATACCCATGGATCGCTTTACAAAATCAATATGGATTTCATTGGTATTGCTCAATAGAAACAGGCGGTACTTTTTTTCCGTTGCCAATCCCTCTAAAAATTCCAAACGATACTTGGGAAAATCTAACAGAATGGCATTCCAAGCTTGGGTCAAGGTTTCCTTGTTAGCATTGGGTACCTGCTTTTCCAGCTTTGTTAAAAATGTGCTACTGGAAATGGTTCCTTTCTCATATTCCTTAAAAAGGCTATCTAAATCCGGGGTGATGTCCGTTAAACCGAACTTTTCCATTTCCCTTGGTGTAGCCGTTTTGTCCAAATTGATGAAGATATCACCAAAATCTAGAATTAGGTTTTTAATCATTGACTGGATTTCTATTTTTTAGCAAATGAAAAAGGATAACTGGGTTCATTATATTGTATGCTTAAGGTATCGGTCAAAATGGCTTGTTCCGTGCTAGTGCCTTTTTTTATCTCCGGTGCCGATATACCCGCACCAAATGAGGTTGCCCCTGTAAATATACGGGCTTCGTCCCAAAGGTCTTCGTCCAAAAAATGTTGTATGGTGGCACGCCCCCCTTCAATAAGCAATGAGCTCAATTGGTTTTGATGGAGGAAATTACAGATTTGCAATGGGATATTTTTGTTGAAATTCAACGGGACATACTCCAAATTCCCCAATTGGGATTTTGAATTTTTCCCATGCTGATGGAACACCACCGTTTTGGTGCGCCCATCCATTAAATGAAGGCCAGGCAGGAGTTTTAAATCCCTGTCCAAGACCAAACGAACCGGGTTTTTACCATGCCAATCCCTCACATCAAGTTTTGGATTGTCGTCCAAAGCTGTTTTAGTGCCTACGAGAATGGCCGCCTCCTCACTACGCCATTTGTGGACTAATTGCCTGCTTGGGGTAGTGGTAATCCAATAAGGTTCCGGTTTTTCACTGCGTTTGGACTGTGCCGGTGCCATAAAGCCATCTTGGGTTTGGGCCCATTTTAATAGGATATAAGGCCGCTTTTTTTCAAAATTGGTCAAAAACCGCCTGTGATGAAAACGACACTCCTTTTCCAGTATGCCATGGCGGACCTTGCAGCCATTTGCTTCCAATACTTGGACACCCTTACCCGCTACTTTGGGATTAGGATCCAACACCCCAATCACTACTTCAGGGATGTTATGTTCGACAATTAAATCTGCGCAAGGCGGGGTCTTTCCAAAATGGGAACAAGGTTCCAAACTCACATATAAAGTAGCTTGTTTTAAAAGGGTTTTATCTTTGACCGAAGCTATGGCATTCACCTCTGCATGTGGCCCTCCAAACGGACTGGTATAGCCTTCGCCAATAATTTCCCCTTTGTGAACCACTACAGCACCTACCATAGGATTGGGCGCAGCTGTACCTAATGCATTTTGGCCGAGTTCCATACAGCGGGACATGTATTTTTGGTCTATATTCACACCGTAAATGTAGCACAATGAACCCATTTATACTTTTTGGATTGTAGCGAAAATCAAATATTTTCTGATCTGTTGAAGACTTTTTTGAGTTGCACCCGCCTTGCCGCGAGGCAGGTAGCTGGGCTACGGAAAGAAAAAAGGTAAAAACAGGGTTGAAAAGAGTAATTTTTAAGCCAATTGAAAAGTCGAAATGGATTCAATAAATCGCAAAGTAAGATTGCCCATGATACGCCCAATACGATTAGAAGACAACCCCAAAATGGAACAAGTGATTCGGACCGTTTTTGACGAAATGGGAATCCCAAAGACCGGAACGGCTTATGAAGATGTCGATTTAAAACGGCTGTATCAGGCATATGATAAACCAAAAGCAGCCTATTATGTTCTGGAGCTTGATGGGGAAATAGTTGGCGGGGCAGGGGTTTCTCAACTGCAGCATTATAAGGGTAATGTATGCGAGCTTCAAAAGATGTATTTCTCAGCAAAAGCGAGAGGGAAAAGCTGGGGTGACGCCATGTTACAGTATTGTTTGGAGCAGGCAAAAAAACTAGGTTTTAGTGGCTGTTATTTGGAAACGATGCCCTATATGGAAGCCGCACAGCATCTGTACAAAAAACATGGTT